>JBCCAJ010000388.1:0-3269 GCA_039814845.1 Pseudomonadota bacterium
GCTCCGGCCCGCGCAGGATCAGCCGGTCGGTTTCCAGCCGGGGGATATCCAGATGCAGCGTCACTGAAGCGCCTCCGGTGCCGGATGGCGGTAGTAGATCACTTTGATGCCATTGGGGCGCGTGTGTTCAAAATCGGGTTTTGCGCCCAAGCGGTCCGCCACTTTCATGGATCCCGCGTTTTCCCCTTCAATCGCGCTGACAAGGGAGGTCCAGTTCAGATCGTTGAAGATGTAGTCGCGGGCGCGCCGCGCGGCCTCGGTGGCGTAGCCTTTGCCCTCTTTGTCTTGGGTCAGCATCCAGGCCAGTTCCGGGTGCGGCCAGGTTTCGGCCTCCCACACGCCGGTGAGGCCGGCAAATTCGCCCGATGATTTTTCTTCGATGGCAAAGAGGCCGTAACCGTAGCGCATCCAATGTCCCATGATGGCACAGCCCAGCCGCCATGTGCCGTAGCGATCCATGGGGCCCATGAAAAACCGGCTGGCATCCGTTTCCATGAACGCGGCAAAGCGGTCGAGATCGCGCGCATCATCATAGGCGCGCAAGATCAGACGCTCCGTTTCAAGCTCAGGGATCGTGACGGTGATTTGCATGGGTTAGACACGCGCCTCTGGCCCAGAGATTTCATGCCTCCGGCGGGGATATTTATGGCAAAAAGAAAGGCTCATTTTTTCTTCCCAAACCCAGATAGACCGGGGGGCAGGCCGCCACCGCCCAAGCCGGGAAGGCCGCCGCCGGGCATTTTGCCGCCCAAGGCTTTCGCCGCTTGTTCGAGCGCTTTGGGGTCCATACCGGCGGCCATTTCTTCAGGCGAGGGGCCACCTTTGCCCATCATGCCTTTCATGGCCTGTTTCAGCATGCCGCCTTTGCCCATCTTGCCCATTTTCTTCATCATGTCCGACATCTGCCGGTGCATCTTGAGCAGCTTGTTGAGGTCAGACACGTCCTGACCCGCGCCCGCCGCGATGCGTTTCTTGCGGCTGGCCTGCATCAGCTTGGGGTTGGCGCGCTCTTTCTTCGTCATGGACTGGATCAGCGCGATCTGCCGCGTGATGACCTTATCGTCAAAGCCCGCCTGTTCCATCTGCTTGGACATCTTCGCGGCCCCGGGCAGCATCGACATCATGCCTTCCATGCCGCCCATTTTTTGCATCTGATCAAGCTGGCTGCGCATGTCGTTGAGGTTGAACTGACCCTTCTGAAAGCGCTTCATCATGCGCTCGGCCTGTTCGATCTCAATCGTTTCCTGCGCCTTTTCCACGAGGCTGACGATGTCGCCCATGCCTAAGATGCGACCCGCGATGCGTTCGGGCTCAAAGGTCTCGATGGCGTCCATCTTTTCGCCCAAGCCCACGAAGCGGATGGGCTTGCCGGTGATCGCGCGCATGGACAGCGCGGCACCACCGCGCCCGTCGCCATCCATCCGGGTGAGGACCACGCCGGAGACGCCGATCTTGTCGTCGAATTCGGTGGCAACGTTCACTGCGTCTTGACCTGTGAGGCCATCCACGACAAGCAGGGTTTCGCGCGGATTGGCGACATCGCGGACGGCGGCGGCCTGTGCGATCAGCACTTCGTCGATGTGCAAGCGGCCCGCGGTGTCGAGCATGTAGACATCATAACCGCCAAGGCTGGCCTGCGTTTTGGCGCGTTTTGCGATGGCGACCGGGTCTTCGCCTTTGACGATGGGCAGTGTGTCAACGCCGATCTGGGTGCCGAGGATGGCGAGCTGTTCCATAGCCGCCGGGCGGTTGACGTCGAGGGACGCCATCAGCACGCGCTTGCCGTCACGTTCCTTGAGACGCTTGGCGAGTTTGGCAGTGGTCGTGGTTTTACCCGACCCTTGCAGACCCACCATCAGGATGGGGGCGGGCGGGTTGTCGATCTTCAGCGCGCCGGGGTCTTCTTCGCCGGTCAGCGTATCCACAAGCGCGTCATGGACGATCTTGACCACCTGCTGGCCGGGCGTGATGGATTTGGTGACCGCCTGACCGGTGGCCTGTTCTTGCACCTTCTTGATGAACTCGCGGGCGACGGGCAGCGAAACATCCGCCTCCAAAAGCGCCACACGCACCTCACGCAGGGCGGTTTTGACGTCGTCTTCCGACAGTGCGCCCTGTTTTGTCAGCCGGTCGAGGACGCCAGAGAGACGTTCGGATAGATTTTCAAACATCGCGCGGCCTCCTTCGCCGGTTAACAGATGCTGCACCAATATAAGCACAGCGGCTCAAAGCATAAACGCCCCCACGGGCGAAACTCGCTGGTGAGGGGCGATCCCGGGACTGCGCCCGCGGGACCGGAAGCGTCAAACTTCCGAAGATTTGGGGCCGTTTACGCCGGTTGGTGGTGCGAGTCAATCGCGGGCAGTGGACTTATGCGCGCCGTTGGGGCAGGGTGCGGGCATCTGAAATGTCACAACAGGAGGGCCCGAGCTGAACATGCGTATCATTCGACGTCTTCAGCATGGACCCCGTTTTGCCCTGCAGATCCGTTTGCAGGGCTGATCTGACACTCTTACCCCGGTCTTGATCAGCCTATTTGCCGCGTGCGCGGCCCATTCCAATACGCTGAGACAGACATGACCCTTCTTCACATTCAATCCCTTGGGCTGACGCTTGCAGAGCCTATTTTTTCCGACCTCACCCTGACCCTTGGAAAGGGCGACCGGCTGGGCCTTGTGGCGGCCAATGGGCGGGGGAAGACCACGCTTCTGAATTGCTTGACGGGTGACGCCGATCCAACCCATGGGGAGATCACGCGCGGACGCGGTTTGCGCGTGGGCTATGTGCGCCAGACCCTGCCGGAAGGGGCGGATGCCGTGACACCCTATGACCTGACACTGGCGGCACTGCCGCCGGAACAGGCGGATTATGAAAGCTGGCGGGTGGATGTGGTTCTGGGGGAGTTGGGGATGCCTTACGAGTTGCAGCACCGGCCGCTGGATGAACTGAGTGGCGGTTGGCAGCGCATGGCGATGCTGGCGGCGGAATGGGTGATGGAGCCTGATGTTTTGCTGCTTGATGAGCCGACCAACCATCTGGATTTGCGGCGGATCGGACAGTTGCAGGATTGGTTGGCGGGCCTGCCGCGGGATCTGGCGTTGATCGTGACGTCGCATGATCGGGCGTTTCTGGATGCGGTGACCAACCGGACGCTGTTTTTGCGCGCGGAGAGATCGCGGGTGTTTCCGCTTCCCTTCTCCCCTGCGCGGGCGGCGTTGGAGGAAGCGGATGCCGCCGACGAAAGGCGCTTTGCCAATGATCTCAACAAA
>JBCCAJ010000235.1:0-5015 GCA_039814845.1 Pseudomonadota bacterium
GACCCCGCCGTCAGTTTGATGCGACCGCGTCTTTTTGCACCTATGCTTAGTCAGGTAGCGCGGTGTGTCGGTCTGTTCAACTATATGTTGGGTCTTTCCGGTGATTGACCCCAAACCACCAGCATTTTGGCCACAGCACTTCCCAGACGGGCGCATTTCGTGTTTTGGCTAATCCGTGTTAGGCTAACGAACTGGCGGTGGATTTGTCACGCGCCCGGGATCGGCGACGTATTTGTCGATGCCAACCCATGCGGGGGCTATCTGGTCATCCGCACGCGGTCGGTTGAGTTTGGGTAACGGGCCCTTCAAGGTCGGCGCGCGCAGGGAAAGAGGCAAATCCGACCATCGGTGCGGCCCCGTGTGCGGGGCCATGGGGCGGCGAGTTGCGGGACACGTGGCGCGTCGCCCTAAGATTTTATCAGAGTATTACCCCAGCCAAGCCCGGACATTTTGTTCGAACTCGCGCGGCTTTTCTGCATGTAGCCAGTGGCCTGCGCCGGGGATTTTGGCGAAACGGGCCTTGGGGAAGAATGCCTTGATCCGGGGGCGGTGTTCCAATTGAACATAGTCCGACAATGCGCCTGAAAGCATGAGGACCTCGCCCTCAAAGCGGCTTTCCAGTGCAGGGAAGCTCATGATCTTGTCCATCTGAGCCTCCAGCGTGTCGAGGTTCAGCCGCCATTCCATCGCCTTCACATCCAACGATTGCAGGAAGAAGGGTACCAATGAGGGGTCATCCACCAAAGGGGCCAGCCGTTGCTCGGCCTCGGATCGCCGGGTGATGCCGCTGAGATCCGTGGCGCGCATGGCATGTATGTATTGGATTTGCGTGTGGCTGTAGGCCACGGGCGCGATATCAGCTACGATAAGGCGGTTCACCAGATGGGGTTGAGTGAGGGCCAGCGTCATGGACGCCTTTCCGCCCATGGAATGGCCCAACACGTCGAAGCGACCGCCCAGATGCGTCAGAACCTCAGCCAGGTCACCGGCCAGGTCTTCGTAGGAATGGCTGTCAAACCAAGGGCTTGAGCCGTGGTTGCGCATGTCGACCGTGACCACGCGGCGCTGATCCGAGAGGCGTTTGGCGATCACGCCCCAGTTTCGACCAGAGCCATAGAGACCGTGGGCAATCAAAAGGCCGGGGCGGTCGTCTGGGCCAGGGTGATCCATCATCGTCAGCATGGCTCGCGTCATAGCGGACCAATGAGAAAAGGGCCAGTGCTTGATCCCATGTGCCCCCCCGTCTAGAGCTAGCCCATGGTTGATCGCAGATCTTTTGACAAAAACCTTGGGCGGCTCAATTCCGGCCTGACCTCCAAATTGGCGCTGGGCAAGCGCCGGGACGCCACTGACAACCTGCGTCAGGCGCGGCGGCGGCTGCCGTGGCATATGCGCAAGGATGCCGACAAAATCCTGCGCGCGGAAGAGGCGCTGACTCATCCCAAACTGGCGCGCATTGCCAATACGGGCGGTCTGGACGGATCGTTCAAGAAGATCAATTCGCACCTCAAGGCGATTGATCTGGCCGATCAGCGCCGGGATGCACGGCTCAACTGGGGAGCGGGCGTGGTCTTTAACCTGTTGCTGATTGTGTGCATGTGCGTGGTCCTTGTGATCTGGCAAGGTCTGCTTTGATCAGTGGGCCGGGGATGAGCGCGTGGCGAACCACCACGGTCACCGTCACGAAAGACACGTAAAGCAGCAGATACCACGACCCCAGCATATGAGGCGACACGAGTTCTGTTTGGAACTGACCAGAATAGGCCCAAGTGCCGGTGAAGGTGCCGATGTTTTCTGCAATCCACAGAAAGATCGCCGACAGGAACGCAGCCAGGGGCAGGGGCATCCAGTGGAAGGTTTCATCCACCCGGTACCACACCCGCGTGCGCCAGAAGAGCAGGACCGTGCCCGCAAAGAGCGCTAGCCGGATGTCGGGCAGGAAGTGATGGGCGAAGAAATTCACGTAGATGGCGATGGCCAGCAGGAACGTCATCCAGATCGGCGGGTACGGGGCGAACCGCATGTCAAAGACGCGGATCGCACGGGCCATGAAGGATCCGACGCTGGCATACATGAAGCCAGAAAAGAGCGGAACGTCGAGGATTTTGAACAGGCCGGGTTCGGGATAGCTCCAGGAACCTGCATTGACCTTGAACCATTCCATCGCCGTGCCGGTGAGATGGAAGAGCAGGATCACGCGCGCCTCTTCCCATGTCTCCAGTTTGAGCCAGAGAAAAAGCGCCTGCAGGGCCAGCGCGATGAGCAGGAGCGCGTCATAGCGGTAGACTGGCAGGTCGTCCGACCAAATGGCCTTGGTGGCGATGATCGCGATGAGGATAGACAAGCCAAAAAGCGCGGCCCAGCCCATCTTGAGGAAGAAAATCACCAGTTCCGCCGCCCAGTGGGGCAGGCGTGCGCGCATCCAATGGCCGACGCGTTGTTCGATGATCTGGGTGCTGGTCATTGCGGACAGTTAGGGCGAAATGGGTGGGGTCTGCAATATAGGGTCGGGAAATACGCGGTTTTGTGCGTGATTGCGAGTTGTGCACCCGACGCGGGATCAAGGGCCTAGCCCGCCGCGCCTTCGTCGGGTCCCACGTCACACCGATGGTGTGCCAATCACATGTTGCGCGCCTTTGGCGCGACGGCCTGGCGAATTGTTGACGTCAACGTCTGGCTCAATCCCACAGCGGTACGTCACCATAAAGCGCCCTTGCTTAAGGTTGGGATCGCCAGACCGGGGCGTGACGACGGCGCTTTGTAGTGCATTGCAACAAAAAAGCGGCGCCGGGGTTACCAGCGCCGCCTTTCCAGCCCGTGAGGGACTTTTTACATGTTTTGATACATCGGGAAGCGCGCGCAAAGTTCGGCCACTTCGCCCTTCACTTTGTCTTCCACGGCCCCGTTGCCTTCTGCGCCATTGGCGGCCAGACCGTCGACCACTTCGACGATCCAGTCGGCGACCTGGCGGAACTCATCCTCACCAAAGCCACGCGTTGTCGCCGCCGGTGAGCCCAGGCGGATGCCCGAGGTAACCATCGGCTTCTCAGGATCAAACGGCACGCCATTCTTGTTGCAGGTGATGTGCGCACGTCCCAAGGATTTTTCGGTGTCATTGCCCTTCACGCCTTTGGGGCGCAGATCGACTAGCATCACATGGGTGTCGGTACCGTGGGTCACGGTATCCAAACCGCCCGCAATCAACTGATCAGACAGTGCTTGGGCGTTCTTGATGACCTGCTGAATGTAGGTCTTGAATTCGGGCTGCAGCGCTTCACCAAAGGCCACGGCCTTGGCGGCGATCACGTGCATCAGCGGACCACCCTGAATGCCGGGGAAAATGGCGGAGTTGAATTTCTTCGCCATCGCTTCGTCGTTGGTGAGGATCATGCCGCCGCGCGGGCCGCGCAGGGTTTTGTGCGTGGTGGTGGTGGCCACGTGGACGTGAGGGAACGGGTTGGGGTACTCACCCGCCGCGATCAGACCGGCGAAATGCGCCACATCGGCCAGCACGTAGGCGCCCACCTCATCGGCAATCTCACGAATGCGGGCGAAGTCGATGACGCGCGGAATGGCGGAGCCGCCGGCGATGATCATCTGGGGCTTATGCTCTTTGGCCAGCGCTTCGATCTGATCATAGTCGATCATGTTGTCTTCGCGGCGCACACCGTACTGGACCGCGTTGAACCACTTGCCGGACTGGTTAGGGGCCGCACCATGGGTCAAGTGACCACCGGCATCAAGCGACATGCCCAGAATGGTGTCGCCGGGCTTCAGCAGCGCCTGAAAGACACCTTGGTTGGCCTGAGAGCCGGAGTTCGGCTGCACATTGGCGAAGTCACAGTTGAAAAGCTTCTTGGCGCGGTCAATGGCCAGATCCTCGGCCAGATCAACGAAGTGACAACCACCATAGTACCGACGGCCCGGATAGCCTTCGGCATATTTGTTGGTCATGACAGACCCTTGGGCCTCCATCACCGCGGCGGAAACGATGTTTTCGGACGCAATGAGTTCGATTTCATCGCGCTGGCGGCCCAGTTCCGATTCGACCGCGGCTGCGATCTCCGGGTCCCGCACGGCGAGGCTGTCGGTGAAAAATGCTTTGTTATTCGAAGTTAACTGTCCGTCGTGCGCCATTTCCGTAGCTCCGTAGGTTAGATTTGAACGGTTTTCCTATAGGAAACATAGGGCGATTGAAACGGTGTAAAGCGACAAAAGCCCTTGCAGGAGCGCCACGGGATGCGCCAGACAGGGGAGTGGGCGTGAAAATGCCCGAATTTTCGATGTTTTGAGTGGGAATTCCAGTGGCCAAAGACCGCCAAATAGCCTTCGTGGCCAGCGATGTGGACCTTGCGCAGGACGCGCGGGACGATCTGATTGCGCGCTTTGGTGAGGTGGCAGAAGAAGAGGCTGATGTCGTCGTGGCGCTGGGCGGCGATGGGTTCATGCTGAGCACGCTGCACCGGGTGCAAGGGATGGACATCCCGGTTTATGGCATGAACCGGGGCACGGTCGGCTTTTTGATGAACGAATTCAGCATGGACGATCTGCAAGACAGGTTGGCTGCAGCGGAAGAAGAAGTCGTGAACCCACTGGCCATGCGAGCCGAAGATGTGACGGGTGAGGTGCATGAGGCGCTGGCCATCAATGAGGTGTCTCTGCTGCGGATGGGGCCGCAGGCGGCCAAGCTGAGGATCAGCATTGATGGCCGGTCGCGGCTGGAGGAGTTGGTCTGTGACGGCGCACTGGTGGCCACGCCTGCGGGGTCCACGGCTTACAACTATTCCGCCCACGGTCCGATCCTGCCGATTGGGTCCGATGTGCTGGCCTTGACAGCGGTGGCGGCGTTTCGGCCCCGTCGCTGGCGCGGCGCGCTGTTGCCCAAGGGCGCGGTGGTCCGCTTTGACGTGATCAATAGTACGAAACGGCCTGTGATGGCGGATGCGCATTCAGCTTCGGTTCAGAATGTAGTTTGGGTGGAGGTGCGATCAGAGCCTGCCATTCGTCACCGGATC
>JBCCAJ010000345.1:0-3797 GCA_039814845.1 Pseudomonadota bacterium
CTACAAAACCGCCGACAACGTCTCCAACTACTCCGCACGGTTCTATGAGGGCCGCGCGGTGCAGGGCCATATCGCGGGCAATATGACGGAAAGCAATGTGGTGGGCTACATTGCCTCCTACCCGATCCCGGAAGTGATCCGTGGGATCAACTCCGCGTATCTGCACGCGAAGGCAGTGAATCCGGATGTCGAGTTCCGCATTATCTGGGTCTATACGTGGTTTGATCCGCAGAAAGAGGCCGACGCCGCCAACGCGCTGATTGATCAGGGCGCGGATGTCATTTTGCAGCACACCGACAGCACCGCACCGCAGGCCGCAGCGCAAGCCGCCGGTGATGTGGTCACCTTCGGGCAAGCATCGGATATGTCTGAGTACGGCCCCTTTCCGCGCGTGAGTTCCATCATCGACAATTGGGCGCCCTACTACATCGAACGCACCCAGGCCGTGATTGATGGCTCGTGGGAGACCGTCTCCACGTGGGATGGCATCGACACCGGCATGGTCGAGATTGGAGAGATCACCGATTCAGTACCGGCCGAAGTGAAGGCTGAGGCGCTGGCGATGGTTGAAGCGATGCGCTCGGGCGAATACCACCCATTCACCGGCCCCATCAACAAGCAGGACGGCTCCGCATGGCTGGCCGAAGGCGAAGTGGCGGACGATGGCACGCTGGCGGGCATGGATTTCTATGTCGAAGGCGTGACAGGCGAGATCCCGAACTGATCAAAAAGCGTAGGGCGGGGTTTTCCCCGCCTTACCGCATCCCATGACCCGAGACGAATTCAACACCTTCTGCGCCACACTGCCCGGCACCAACCACGTGGTGCAATGGGGCAATGCGGATGTGTGGAAGGTAGGGCCGAAGGTCTTTGCTTTGTGTGGCTGGAACGGCGGAGAGGATGCGTTCACTTTTAAGGCTTCTGATCTGGGGTTTGAAGTGCTGAGTGATATGCCTGGTATCCGGCCCGCGCCGTATATGGCCTCACGCGGGCTCAAATGGGTGCAGGTTTACGCAGAGCCGGGGCTGAGTGATGCGGAGCTGACGGCGCATATTGAGGCGTCTTACGATATGGTTCGCGCCAAACTGACCAAGGCGCAGAAAGCGGCGGCGGGATTGGTTTAGGCCCAGACAGAGCGCCTTCGTCAGGCCCCTGTCTGGTGATCCCAATCTCAAGCGAGAGCGCTTTATCATGACGTACCGCTGCGTGTTTGAACGGTGCGCTTGGCTCAGAAATTCGCCTGGCCCTGGGTGGGGCCTGACGAAGGCGCGGCGCGCTACGCGCTTTTTCCGCGCCAAGGTTCGTTTCGGATGATGGAGCTCTAAGCTGACCGTCGCACCGGCACGTCCACCCGATCAGCCCAAGCGCGCGCGGCTTCTCCGAAATGATGAAACAAAACGCGGCTCACCGGATCTTCGGCGGCCATGTATTCCGGATGCCACTGCACCGATAGTGTAAAGCCCGGCGCGTCCTTCACGTAGATCGCTTCAGGTGTGCCGTCGGGCGCCCGGCCATCGACGACCACGCCATCACCCGGTTCAACCAGTCCCTGACCGTGCAGCGTGTTTGTCATCACCTCATCAGAGCCCAAAAGGCGCGCAAACGTGCCGCCCGGCGTGAGGCTGACAGTATGGCGCAGCGCGAATTTTTCATCGAGCGTGCCATCAGGTGGCATGCGGTGGTTGTCGCGCCCCGGCAGATCGCGGATTTCGGGGTGCAGCGTGCCGCCGAGGGCCACGTTCACCTCCTGAAACCCGCGGCACACACCGAAGAAAGGTTGCCCCCGCTCCACGCAGGCGCGCACCAGCGGCAGGGTGATCGCGTCGCGCGCTCGGTCAAAGGCACCATGGGCCTCCGTCTCCTCCTCGCCGTATTCTTCGGGGTGCACATTGGGTCGCCCACCGGTCAGAAGGAAACCATCGCAGGTCGCCAACAGCTCCTCAACGCTCACAAAATCCGGATCCGTGGGCACGATAAACGGTAAACACTCCGCCACATTCGCAACCGCATTCGAATTCATCGTCCCACCCGCATGGACGGGATATTCCTCATCCAGAAGATAGCTGTTGCCGATAATGCCAATAACAGGCCGCGCCATGGGTGCCCCTTAGATCCGTTCGCGTGCCTAGCATATAAGGGTGACAAAGCCCTTAAAACAAGCGTGGACGCACAGTCAGACCCGCGCAGACGCGCAAATGACGCGGGCCTGCCTTGCGGTTCAGCAAGTTTGCATTACACCTCGCTTAGACCCGCAAACAGGAGCCCACCATGCGCGATGCTGCCCCACAGCCGATCTACCTTAAGGACTACACACCGTTCGCGTATGAGATTGAGGACGTGTCGCTCACCTTCCGGCTCCACCCCACGGCCACGCGCGTCATCTGTCGTATTGCGTTCCGGCCCAACCCGGCCGCTACCGATAAGCGCTTTTTCCTGCATGGTGAAGATTTGACCCTGATCTCCGCCAAGATCGACGGGGCAGACATCACCCCCCGCATGGTCGACGGCGGGCTGGAATGCGACGCGCCGGTGGGTGACTTCGTGTGGGAGGCCGAGGTGGAGATCAATCCGGAAGCCAACACCGCGCTCGAAGGGCTTTACATGTCAAACGGGATGTATAGCACGCAGTGTGAGGCCGAAGGGTTCCGCAAGATCACCTTCTACCCCGACCGCCCCGATGTCATGGCCACGTTTAGCGTGCGCATCGAAGGGTCCGAGCCTGTCTTGCTGTCAAACGGCAACCCGGGTGCGACAGGAGAAGGCTTCGCGGAATGGCATGACCCATGGCCCAAACCCGCCTATCTTTTCGCATTGGTCGCGGGGGAGTTGCTGAACCACCCCGGGTCCTTCACCACCGCGTCAGGCCGGGCTGTAGAACTCAACATCTGGGTCCGTCCTGGCGATGAGCATAAATGCGACTTCGCCATGGAAGCGCTGATCAAATCCATGACATGGGATGAAGAGGTGTATGGCCGCGAATATGATCTGGATATTTTCAACATCGTGGCAGTCGATGATTTCAACATGGGCGCGATGGAAAACAAAGGGCTGAACATCTTCAATTCGTCGGCTGTGCTGGCCAGTCCCGACACCTCGACTGACATGAACTTCGAACGAATCGAAGGCATCATCGCGCATGAGTATTTCCACAACTGGACCGGCAACCGCATCACCTGCCGCGACTGGTTTCAGCTTTGCCTCAAAGAAGGCTTGACCGTCTTTCGGGACGCAGAGTTCACGTCTGACATGCGCTCGGAACCGGTCAAACGGATCGGGGATGTCATCGCCCTGCGCGCGCGACAGTTCCGCGAAGACAATGGCCCTCTGGCCCATCCGGTGCGGCCATCTTCGTTTGTAGAGATCAACAATTTCTACACCGCCACCGTCTACGACAAGGGCGCCGAACTCATTGGCATGCTCAAGACGCTGGTGGGCGACGCGGCTTATTCCAAGGCTCTCGACCTTTATTTCGACCGCCACGATGGCGATGCGGCCACGATTGAAGACTGGCTGAAGGTCTTTGAAGATGCGACGGGTCGCGATCTGAACCAGTTCAAGCGTTGGTATGAGGATGCGGGCACGCCGCGCCTGTCAGTCACACAAACGCACGAAGGCGACCGATTCACCCTGACCTTTGAGCAGATGACGCCCCCCAGCCCGGGGCAGGATGAGAAACCCCCGCGCGTTATTCCCATCGCGGTCGGCCTAATTGCGCCAGACGGATCTGAGGCGATGGAAACCACCGTGCTGGAAATGACTGAGGCGCGCCAAAGCTTTCACTTCGATGGTCATGCCGC
>JBCCAJ010000047.1:0-10889 GCA_039814845.1 Pseudomonadota bacterium
AGCTGCAGCAGACCCATGTGGGCCGGATGGAAAGCCGCCCGCCCAACGTGGAAGGCAAGGGTGAGGTTTCCCCGCGCGACTGTTTGAAAAACGCGCTGCGTATGCGCCCCGACAGGATCATCGTGGGGGAAACGCGTGGTGAGGAAGTGATCGACATGTTGCAGGCCATGAACACGGGCCATGACGGGTCGATGACCACAATCCACGCCAACAACGCCCGCGACGGGATCAGCCGTCTCGAAAACATGGTCGCTATGGCCGGGATTGAGATGCCGCTGAAGGCGGTCAGGTCCCAGATTGCGTCGGCCGTGAACTTGCTCGTGCAGGCCAGCCGTTTGCAGGATGGTTCGCGGCGGATGACATCGATCACGGAAATCACCGGGATGGAGGGCGATGTGATCTCCATGCAGGAAATTTTCCGCTTTCAGCGCACCGGGCTGACGCCTGACAACAAGATTATCGGCCATTTCACCGGCACCGGTGTGCGGTCGAATTATACCGAACGCTTCCGGCTGTGGGGGTATGACCTGCCGCCCAGCATCTATGACCCGGTTTCGGGCTAAAGGAGAGAGAAGATGAGCATTGAACTGATCATCTACGCGGTGATTTTCGTCGGCGTGCTGCTGCTCGTCGAAGGGATTTACCTGACGGTTTTCGGCAAGTCGATCAAGCTGAACAATCGGGTCAACCGCCGCCTTGAGATGCTGGATAAGACCGGTAACCGGGAAGAGACGCTGGAAAAGCTGCGCAAGGAGATGACGCAGCACCTGAAGGCGCGCAACATTCCGATCTATTCCATTCTGTCCACCAAGGCGCAAAAAGCGGCCATCGCGTTTACGCCCAAGCAGCTGATCATGCTGATGGGGGCGGTGTCCGTGTTTGCCTTTGTGGGGCTGACGTTCACCACCGGCACGGAAACCGTGATCCGGGCGGCGATTTCCGTGGCCATTGGTGTGGGCGGTGTCTTTGTCTGGATCACCAACAAAGCGTCGACCCGCATGAAGCTGATGGAAGAACAATTGCCCGACGCAATCGAATTGATGGTGCGCAGCTTGCGCGTGGGTCATCCGTTTTCGTCCGCCATTACAATCGTGTCAAATGAGGTGGCTGATCCGCTGGCCACGGAATTTGGTATTATCGCCGATGAAAGCGCCTATGGCCGTGATGTGGGTGAGGCGCTGAAGGATATGGCCGAACGTCTGGACATGCAGGATTTGCGCTTCCTCGCCGTGGCCGTGACCATTCAGCAGCAATCGGGTGGTAACCTGGCCGAGATCCTGGATGGTCTGGCCAAGGTGATCCGCGCACGGTTCCGCCTGTTCCGTAGGGTGAAGGCGATTACGGCGGAGGCCAAATGGTCGGGCAACTTCCTATCGGGGTTTCCGTTGATGGCGTTGATCGGCATTCAGATGGTGAAGCCTGACTATTACGACGAAGCGATGCTGCATCCGTTCTTTATCCCGGCCTGTATTGCCGTGGGTGGGTTTCTGGTGGCGAACATTTTTGTCATGCGGTCGCTGGTCGACATTCGAGTGTAACGGGGGCAGATCATGGGCATTCTTGACAGTATAACCGGTGTTCTGACCGACAGCCTTGGCCCCTTTGGGCCGGTCATTGCTATGGGCACAATCGGGCTTTTCATCGTCATTGCGACGATCCCGATCATGATCAAACAGGCGCAGGACCCGCTAGAGAAGCTGAAGAAGGCGGGTCAGAACGGCCAAGTGGGCGAGGGCGACAAAAAGCGTCTACGCTCTGGGTCGCGCAATGAAAAGCTGGAGAAATACTCCACCTTCCTGGAACCGCAGGATGAACAACAGCTGAGCGCGATGAAGCTGACGCTGATGCAGGCGGGCTATCGCGATCGCGATGCGGTGCGGTATTTCCACTTTGCCCAGTTTGCGCTGGGCATCGGGTTCTTGCTGGCCGGTGTGGTCTATTTCGTTCTGTTCGTTTCGAGCGATGAAAGCACCACCACCGACGCGCTGCTGTACATCCTTGGCCCGGGTGGCGTGGGTTACATGCTGCCGAAATACTGGGTGACGAAGCGTCTGCAACAGCGCCAGCAAGAGATCGAAGAGGGCTTCCCCGACAGCCTTGATATGATGCTGACCTGTGTGGAAGCCGGTCAGTCGCTCGACCAGTCCATTGTCCGCGTGGCAGCCGAGATCGAAGCCTCCTACCCTGCGCTTGCCGAGGAATTTGAGATCGTGTCCCAGCAGATGAAAGCCGGTAAGGACAAGGCCACGGTTCTGGGCGATATGGGCGAACGCTGCGGTGTGCAGGATATCTCCTCCTTCGTGACGGTTCTGATCCAGTCGCAGACTTTCGGTACCTCGATCGGGGACGCGTTGCGCGTTTATGCCGGGGAAATGCGTGACAAACGGGTCATGCGGGCCGAAGAAAAAGCCAACAAACTGCCAACAAAGATGACATTGGCGACAATGATGCTTACAGTGCCCCCACTACTGATCATTTTGGTCGGTCCGTCGATTTTGGGCATTATGGAGCTCTTTACGATGGCTGGCCAGTAAGAGGCCCATCAAAGAGGCCTCAGAGATACGAGGCTAGGCAGTGTTGCGGACAACGATCCTTTTTGGGACGTCGATAAGGCTGGTGCGAAGTGCCCGGCGCGCCTTCGCAAGGCCCCACCCAGGGCCTGGCGAAACCATGACGCCCGCGCTGATCAATGGCTTTACACGAGAACTCAAGCATAAAGCACAGCTGCTCTGTCAGCGGGTCGCCATGCCGGGGCCTTCCGTAGGCGCTACTTTCGTGAGGGGCGGCCGATTTGGATTTTTGCCTCTTGCAGCTTTCGCGTTCCTTGCAGCCTGCGCGGACACGGGATCGGTGGATCCTGACAGCCCGTGGGCCCCCGGTGTGGCAAGAGATGAACAAGCGGTGGACGGCATGTTGGTCGGTCACCGCTTAATGCGTGCGGGTGAATATGAGCTGGCGATTGATGCGTTTGAGCGCGCCGCCGTCACGGAAGGCCTTAGCGCAGACGTATTGCTTGGCATTGGCAGTGCCAGTTTGGGGCTTGGCCGGCTGCATACCGCCGAGACGCATTTGCGCGATGCGCTGGATCAGGATGAAAGATCGCCGGAAATCTGGAACAATCTGGGTGTTGTGCTGATGGAACTGGGCGAAACGGCGGAGGCCAGCCAGAGCTTTCAGCGGGCCTACGCGCTCGACAATGGCTCAAGTGACTCAATTCGTGACAATTTGCGTTTGGCACTCGAAAAACTGGAAAATCCGGGTTATACTCCTGAACAAGAACAAAATTATAAGTTGGTACGACGGGGAAGCAACGACTTCCTGATCCGGTCGATACCTTGAGGCAGAGGCAGTAAAAGGACGCACAACATGCGCCGTATATTCTCTATCAGCGTGTGCGCGGTAGGCCTGATGGCCCTGTCCGCGTGTGATGAAAAGGACAGTGCGGGCGTCGATCGCGCCTTCGCGGATGTGAATGTGGTCGATGAGACGAACCTCAATGAGGTGATGCTGTCTGCCGCCGATCCCAATGAGGCGGTGGCCTATTTCCAGCGCGCGGTGGGTGAACAGCCCGAACGGATTGACCTGCAGCGCAGTCTGGCGATGTCGCTGGTGCGCGCCAAGCGCAACACCGAAGCCGTGAGCGCGTGGAAAAACGTCAACAAGCATGAAGAGGCTGCGGACACCGACCGCGTGGAACTGGCCGATGCGCTGATCCGCAACAATCAGTGGGATGAGGCCGATCAGGTGCTGGATTCTGTGCCGCCCACTTTAGAAAGCTTTAAGCGGTATCGGTTGGAGGCCATGGTCGCCGACAGCAATCGCGAATGGAAGAAGGCCGACAGTTTCTATGAAACTGCCGTGGGCCTGACGACGAGGCCGGCGGGTGTGATGAACAACTGGGGTTATTCCAAGCTGACCCGGGGTGATTTCGCGGGCGCCGAGCGGCTTTTCGCGGATGCGATCCGACAGGACAGTTCGGTGTTCACGGCCAAGAACAACCTGGTTCTGGCCCGTGGCGCGCAGAAGAATTACACGCTGCCCGTTCTGCCGACGACGCAGTCGGAGCGGGCGCAATTGCTTTACACCATGGCGCTGTCGGCCATCAAACAGGGCGACACCACCATCGGGAAGGGCTTGCTTCGTGACGCTATCGACACCCATCCGCAGCATTTCGAGGCCGCCGTGCGCAGCCTTGAGGCGCTGGATGGGAATGTGGCGAATTAAGGGTTTTCCAATTCTTCTGGACGATGCTTTTGCGTGTGAACGACACGCGATGAGCCGCGAAAGGCGACACAACATGAATTGGAAAGGCGTCACGTGAGCCTCGATATTCTACCATCCACAGCGCTTTGGTTTTTGCCTTTCGCGCTGCCCATTTGCCTGTGGGTGATGTGGAGCGATCTGAAGGCGATGAAGATCCCCAACATGGCGGTGATGGCCCTTCTTGCGGTTTTTGTAATCGTGGGGCTGATCGCGCTGCCGTTTGAGGAGTATCTATGGCGGCTTCTGACGATGGTCATTGTGCTGGTGATCACGTTCCTGGCCAATGTGATCCGGCTGATGGGGGCCGGGGACAGCAAGTTTATCGCCGCCGCCGCGCCGTTCATTGATCATGGCGACGGTTGGTTGCTGGCATTTATTTTCGCGGCGAACCTGCTGGCTTGTTACACGACGCACCGGATTGCCAAGAACACATCGCTGCGCCAATTGGCCCCCGATTGGGATAGCTGGACGCGCGGGCGCAAGTTCCCGATGGGGTTTGCGCTGGGCGGGACGTTGATCATCTACCTGGGGCTTGGGGCGTTTACCGGGTAGGTAGCTATTCCTGACAGAGCGGCTTAGACTGGCCCCGGTCTGGCGAAGGCGCGGCGGGCTACGCCCTTGATTCCGCGCTGAGTATTACAGGCTTTTACGCGCCCGCAACGCCGCGCTGATCGTGCCATCGTCGAGGTAGTCGAGCTCCCCTCCAATCGGCACACCTTGAGCCAGTGACGTCAATCGCACGCGATCTTCCAGCTGATCGGCGATGTAATGCGCGGTCGTCTGGCCATCCACCGTGGCGTTGAGGGCGAGGATCACCTCGGAAATGTTTTCCCCTTCCACCCGGTCCACCAGTTGCGGAATGCGCAACTGATCCGGCCCCACCTGATCCAGTGCGCTGAGCGTGCCGCCGAGCACGTGATAGCGGCCTTTGAAGACGCCCGCGCGCTCCATGGCCCACAGATCGGCCACGTCTTCGACCACGCACAACTCCCCGTTGGCGCGCTTTTCATCGAGGCAGATATCGCAGACCTCCGCCGTGCCGATATTGCCGCAAATCCGGCATTCCCGCGCGGTGGCGGCCACGCGGGTCAACTGATCGGCCAAGGGCGTCAGCAGCAATTCGCGTTTGCGGATGAGATGCAGCACCGCCCGCCGGGCCGACCGTGGCCCCAGCCCGGGAAGCTTCGCCATCATGTCAATCAGCGCCTCAATATCACGGGTGGAGTTCATTGCGGCTCCCCTTCCAAAGGCACGCGGTTGACGGTGAACCCGGCCTCGCGCAGCATCGTGATCAGGCCGTATTCCATGGGCAGATGATAGGTGCCCACGGCCATGAACACACCTCCTGTCCGCAGGTCATTCATCGCTGTAGCCAAAAACACCTCATTGCGTTCGCGCAAGAGGTAGTCATTGGTGCGGGCAAGCCAATCAAGGCCTTGATCGGGGTAGGTATCCGCGAAATAGGCCTCATCCCAGGCCATCATTTCCCCGATGCGCCCTTGCAGATACAGCGCGTAGCTGGTCGCGAACTGTTCGCGCGTCACATCTGGGCTGAGGTAGTTGGCATAGACCGCAATCATCGCGCGGTTCAGCCCTAAATTGTTGTCGTTGCTCAGTTTTTTGAAAAGTGCGTGGGGTTCTTCTAGGCTTAGGATCTCCGCCCCGGCGATCGCGCCGAGCATCTGAATGCGGTCATCCTGAATGGGATAGACGCCTGCGTTGAAGTCCGCGCAGGGGTCGCTCAGCATGATCTCGGCAATGCCGGCGGGTGACAGGTAATCAAGCGCCTCAGCGCCCCAGCCGAGGCCGATCAGACGGCCTTCGATCCATGTCAGAAACTGCGCGGGCAGGTCTATGTCGCGCAGGCTGATCTGCGGGTCGGTGCGGTAGCGATCAAAGGAGGTGTAGGCGGTGGTGATTTGCGCGCGGGTTTGTTGGGTGTAATCCGCTTCGGTCGCCACAACGCGGGCGGCCTCGATCTGCGCGATAACCGGATCAGGCAAGCGCAGGATCAGGGGCAGGCTTGAATGCATCGTGCCCCAGAGATAGGAGGTGGCGCCGGTGTCCGAGGTGATGCGCCAGTAGCGGCCCACCCCGTTGGGGATTTCCGACGCGCGGGTCTGCATGCGGTCGTAGAAGCCTTCGGGGAAGATGTCTTGGTGAACGCGGGCATCGTCGATCAGGCAGAGATCGCGCGTGGCCCAGCTTTGGGCGCTGATGGGGGTGGCGAGGGCACAGGTGAAGAGGGTGAGCCAAAGGCGCATCCTGAAGGGACCTACCTGCATATGTTCTGCCTCAAGTTATCACGTGTCTTTGCAACAGATGATCCTAGGCAGGGCGCGGAATCAAGGGCGAAGCCCGCCGCGCCTTCGCCAGGCCGTCCCGGGGCCTGGCGAATGGGTGGGGCAAGCGCATCGCTCGGATGGTGTCCGGGAACCCAGTGATAAAGCACTGCTGTTCAAAAGCCGGGTCGCAATGCCACGGCCTGACAAAGGCGCGGCGGGCTTCGCGTCAGAACGGTAGGTTCATATCCTTGGGCAAGCCCATGCCTTCGGTGATCTTGCCCATCTCGTCCTGCGCTTTTTCGCTCGCCTTGGTCTGGGCATCTTTGATGGCCGCAAGGATCAGATCCTCCACCACTTCCTTGTCGTCGGAATTGAAGATCGACGGGTCGATGTCGAGGCCTTTCAATTCGCCCTTCACCGTGCACACCGCCTTCACCAAACCCGCGCCGCTTTCGCCCTCGACGGTCATCTGATGCATTTCTTCCTGCAGGCTGGCCATTTTTTGCTGCATTTCCTGGGCGGCCTTCATCATCTTGGCCATATCGCCCATCTGGCCCAATCCTTTGAACATCTCATCTCTCCGCTTGAGGGGTTTGGCCCTTAGATACGTGGGGGGTGCAGGCGGGGCAAGGGTGGCGTAGGGTTTGGGCGAAAAGGGGGATGCCAGATGTATGAACCGACCGATGTGGTGACTGACCCACATGTGATCCGCAATCATGTGCGGCCTGCCTATGCCTCCCAACAGGCGAAGATTTTGAACCATGTGGATGAGCTGTGCCAGCTGTGGATCGAACGATCCCCGTTTTTGACGATGGCCACAGTGAATGCGGCCGGTGAGGTGGATGTGTCACCCAAGGGGGATCCGGCGGGGTTTGTGAAGGTGCTGGACCCGAAAACCATCGCGATCCCGGATCGGCCCGGCAATCATCGCTATGACGGGTTTCTCAATATCCTTGAGACCGGGCGCGTTGGCTTATGTTTCTTTGTGCCCAACCGCAATGAGGTGGTGCGGGTGAACGGATCCGCACAGGTGGTGCAGGATGCGCCGCTGCGCGAGGGCATGGCCGTGCAGGACCGCGTGCCGGATTTTGCCGTGGTCGTGCGGGTGGAAGAGGCGTTTTACCATTGCGGCAAGGCGATCATCCGGTCGGGGCTGTGGTCGCCTGAGACGGCGGCATCCATTGATGGGCTGCCGAGCTACGGGTTTGCGATCAAGACCCATGCGCGGGATGAGCGGCCTCTGGAGGAGGTGGAGGCGGTGATGAAAAACAATGAGGATAGTCGGCTTTATGAAGAGTGAACTTGGGACCTGGAGTTTCCGACCTTCAACCTGAGGCACACCGCCTAATTCAAAAGGCCCGCCTGATGGGAACCATCAGGCCGCGCCGGTCCGCCCCCACGGGGCGGCGCGTTCCGCACCACCCCGCGGACCGCCTCGTGAACTGAGTAAAGGAATGCCTCAGGTTGAAGGTCGGAGGCGCCGATGTTCCCCGCCCCGGAACAAGTCCGGGGTGGGTTTCGGGTGTCAGGCCGCCTTCTTCTGCCGCCGCAGCCAATTCACAAACGCTTTCGCCGCGGGCCGCATCACGCCCGGTTTCGTCACGATGTGATAACCGGTGTCGCCCTTGTCTCGGAAGAGAACGCGCAGCTTGCCCGCCCGCACGTCGGCCTCGACCGAGGACATGGCGGTGCTGATCACGCCCTGACCCGCGCGGGCGCCATCCAGCATGAGGTTGCCCGGGACATGGGTGATGCGTTTGACGCGCGTCTGGGTCACGCCGTGTTTGCGCAGCCAATCCGCAGATTCGTTGGAATCCAGTTCCTGAAGCCATGGCAGATCAATCAGATCACACGGATCGGCGATCACACGGTCTGCCACCAATTCGGGTGCGGCGGTTATGACGATATCCGTGGGCACCAGCATTTCCGCCTCCAGCCCGGCCCAGTTGCCGGAGCCAAACCGCAAGGCAAGGTCAAAGCCGCCGGGGCCTGGATCCACCAGATCGGTTGAGGGGTTCACCATCAAATCGATGCCGGGGTGTTTGTCCTGAAAATCGGTGAGGCGCGGCATCAGCCAGGTCATCGCGAAAAGCTGCGTGGTGGATATCTGAATGGGCCGTTCGGCATCTGCGCCGGTCAGGGTCGCCACGGTGCGGTCGATGACGCCGAAGCCTTCGGTCAGCGCCTCGGCCAGTTGCGTGCCCTCGATCGTCATCTCCAACGCGCGGGAGGAACGATCCACCAAGGTGAGGTTCATGTGGGTTTCTAGGGCGCGGATCTGTTGGCTGATGGCGGCATGACTGACGCCAAGCGCGTCACCTGCACGGGCGACCGAACCGGTTTCCGCAAATGCGGCGTATGCGCGTAACGAGGAGAGAGGGGGCAGGTTGCGCCAATCCATGTCGTGTAATCCTAGCTTACATATTTCCTTTTTTCCTGTCTCGCAAATTTACGCGCAAACCTCAATATTCATGATCAGACAAGCAAACAGAAAGGAAAGTTCCATGTATGACGCATTTTTCAATACTTTCATGAACGCCACATTCCAGCGGCCGCACCGCCCAGTTGGTCCGCCCTCGCATTGGCGTCGGGCAGAGCGGTTTGACAATCGTGAAAACGCTGAGTTGGAGGCGCACCGATTGGGGCGTCGGACATAACCTGGGGCGCAACCGTCGACATACTCCCTGATGTCAAAGAGGTGCCCTAGGCCCAAGACCGCGCGGAGGGTTCCCGACCGCGCGGTCTTTTTCGTGTTCGGGCCTGTGAAAAGACGCTCACGGGAAAAGACACGCGCAGAAAAGGCGTTCAATCAGGAATGATAGCGCTTTCATGTGGTAATAGAGGCGCGCTGCGCTATATCAAAGGGACGTGCAAAAGGTGACACCGGCCTTCCCTGGAAACGCGCGAACAGGACGGGAAGGCCGGTGCCCGATCGAATTCAGGCAAGCCCTACACTCGACCGTTTCTGCAACCGTGATCCGCATCGTTGCCGGGGGTCCTCCCACAACCCGGCATCGGATCACAGTGCTTAAACTTGCTGACGCCCAAAAATCGGATCAGGCCGCCCGAAGACGACAGTAACCTTTTGATTGTGACACGTCCGCTCAAAGGCTTTCGGTGTCTGGCGCGTTTGAGCATCTTGTGGCGGCTGTGAACATTTGTCTACTGCAAGCTTTGCCGCACCCGGAAAAAACCTGCTTTTTGGGAATATTGGTTTGGAATCTGAACCGATTTCCGGCCCGCATCTGTTTGATATTGTTGCTCTTCCACCCTGTTGGTGGTTTCGCCTGCGTTGGATCAGATGGCGAGATCGAGAGCGGCGCTGAGCAAAGTTTTGGCGTAGTCTGTTTGCGGGTTGTCGAAAACTTGCGCCGCTGTTCCCATTTCAACAATGTCGCCATCCTTCATGACCACCACGTCGTGGCTCATGGCGCGCACGACGCTGAGGTCGTGGCTGATGAAGAGATAAGCGAGTTTGTATTTTTCCTGCAAGGCGCGCAGCAGATCGACGATTTGCACCTGCACGGTCATGTCGAGCGCGGAGGTGGGTTCATCCAGAACCACCAGTTTAGGCCGTAGAATCATCGCGCGGGCGATGGCGATGCGCTGGCGTTGACCACCCGAAAACTCATGGGGATAGCGGTGCATCGTGGCGGGGTCGAGATCGACCTCCTCCATCACCTCTGCGACCAAATCGCGGGTCGGGCGGCCGTCCGGGTTGCCGTGGACGCCCAGGCCTTCTGCAATGATCTGTTCGCAAGTCATGCGGGGGGAAAGCGATCCGAACGGATCCTGGAATACGATTTGCATGTCGGCCCGGCGGCGGCGCAGTTCGCGGGTGGACCATTCGGACATGGATTGCCCGTCGAATTTTATGCCACCTTGGGATGAGATCAGCTGCATCACCGCCATGGCAAGCGTAGTTTTGCCCGAGCCGCTTTCGCCGACGATACCAAGTGTTTCCCCTTCGCGCACCGACAGGGTTGCTTCATTCACGGCTTTCACATGGCCCACGGTGCGTTTCAGAAGGCCCTTTTGAATGGGGAACCAGACGCGCAGGGCATCGGTTTCGATCAGCGGTTTGGCGTTCGCGGGCACCGGAACAGGGGCGCCGCCCGGGCGGGCGCCGATCAGTTTCCTCGTGTAGTCGTGTTTGGGGTTGGCGAAGATGTCTTTCGTCGGGCCGGCCTCCACCACCTCACCGTCTTTCATCACGCAGACCTTGTCGGCGAACCGTTCCACGATGGTGAGGTCATGGGTGATGAACAAAAGCCCCATCCCTTCGTCGCGTTGGATCTGCGCCAGAAGTTCGAGGATTTGCGCCTGAATGGTCACGTCGAG
>JBCCAJ010000357.1:0-3666 GCA_039814845.1 Pseudomonadota bacterium
GTCTTTGAAGCCAAGGCTGGACGCGATCAGTTCCAGTGCCTTGGCGTGGGGCACGTCGATATCGTCCGCCGCCAGCGCGGCGCGTAGTTTTTTGGCCATTGATTTGGCCTGATCTGTGCTGAACATCAGTATCTCCGGACCAGCATTGCTTCAGCGGTGCGCGCATTGCCGACCGATTGCTGGTCGGATCAAAAAGTATCGTAAATCTGGGTGCGTTCACCGTTCCCCGAAGGAGCGCGCGGCAGGTCGCCCGAACCTGTCCCAAGCATGAACATTGAAGTTTGGAAGTCAATCGCGCTGTGGGCCAAGCCGGTGACCAGAGGGTGGCGGGCAGGGCTGGGGAGTTTCCTCAATGCGCGAATACCCGCTATTTTGAGGCCCATTGCCAGTCATCCACAACTTATTGCGGTTATCCCCAACAAATAGCTTTACAGGGCGAATCAACTCCCGCACCATATGTTGTATGGATAGAGGGGAGACGCCCCCGTCCTAGAGCAGGCACCAAAGTGTTGAGGAACTGCCGATCCTTGGCGCTACATAGAAATGAGGTGGCGGCATGGCACTTTCCGAGCAGTTTTTGCAAGAAGATCTTCATCCCATCGACATGGTCGAACATCTGGCCGAGCATCATGATTGGGATTTTGACCGTATAGCCGATGATCAGATCGCGATGGCCGTAGAGGGCCAGTGGCGGACCTATTCCATCACGCTGGCCTGGTCGAATTATGATGAGACATTGCGCCTGGTGTGTACCTTTGAAATGGAGCCGCCGGAGCATAAAATGCCCGCGCTTTACGAGATGCTCAACGAGGTGAATGATCAGTGCTGGGCGGGGTCGTTCACATACTGGAAAGAGCCCAAGCTGATGGTCTATCGCTATGGCCTCGTGATGCCGGGCACGCAAGGGGTGAGCCCCGAACAGATCGACACGCTGATCAATGCTGCCGTGCTGAGTGCGGAGAGGTTTTATCCGGCGTTTCAGCTGTGTGTCTGGGGCGATCGCGACCCCAGTGACGCCATGCAGGTTGCCATTTGTGAGGCTTACGGCCGCGCATAAACACCAGGCCGTAGGGTGGGGATTATCCCCACCTTGCGCGCCTCGATTTTCAGAATTCCCGCAATAGCCTGCCATATCCCGGGATCGGGTCCGTGATCCTGGCTTTGCGCAAAACATCCCACATCATCGCCTGATTGGAACAGATCACGGGCTTGCCCAGCTCCTGTTCCAACTGATCCACCACTTCGATGGTGCGCAGCGCGCCGCAGCTGATGAACAGCGCGTCGGCATCGGGCGTGTCCGTGGCGCGGGCGAAATCGGCGATGAAGTCCGGGCGGACGCGGATCATGTCGCTGTCTTTTTCCAACTGCAGCCCGGCAATGTTGGTGATCTCGAACCCTGCGGCCTGCATGTAGTCGGCTTCGCGCTTGTTTATTTCATCCAGATAGGGCGTGGCCACGGCGACCTTGCGCGCACCAACGGCGTGAAGCGCGGCGAGGACGCCGGTGATCAGGGTCGTGGGCACGGCATCTGGCGCGCCTTTGGCAAGCTCTGCCATCACACGATCCTCCCCGATCACCAGACTGCCGGAGGTGCAGGCGTAGCTGATCACGTCCAGGCTGCCATCGGGCAGAATGCGCGTCGCCGCCGGGGCGAGTTCGGCGGCGTGGGTCATGAAGGTGTCAATGGTGATGCTGTCGGGCATGGCCGCGCGGGTGAAGTGCAGGCCCACGCCGGGCGGGCAGAGGCGGAACATATCGTCTTCAATGGTCTGTTCCGTGGCCAGCAGAATGAGACCGATTTTTGCGCGGTGGTGGCGGCCATCATCGAAGGCGTTTGTCAGATCCATGGGTGCCCCGTTGCAACTGTGCTCAAGCAGGCTTACCACATTTTCCGAGACGGATCAGGGAGAACAACATGAGCATGGATCGGGTCGCACGGGACGGGCTGGTGTTGCTGGGCTGTGGCAAGATGGGGTCGGCGATGCTGGCCGGGTGGTTGAGTGAGGGCCTGCCGCCGTCGTCTGTCTGGGTCATTGATCCCAAGCCGTCAGACTGGGTGCAGGGGACGGGCGTACATGTGAATGAGGTGCTTCCAGATGCGCCTGCGATTGTACTGATTGCCGTGAAGCCGCAAATGATGGGCGATGCGCTGCCGCAGATAGCCGCAATGCGCGGCCCGGTATTTCTGTCGGTGGCGGCGGGGACATCGATTGCCGCATTTGAGGATGTGTTCGGTGGGGGCGCGAAGGTGATCCGGGCGATGCCCAATACGCCTGCTGCTGTGGGGCAGGGGATTACGGCGATTATTGGCAATGATCAGACCTCGGGCGGCGATATGGATATGGCTGAGATGCTGTTGTCTGCCGTGGGACAGGTGGTGCGGCTGGACCATGAGGATCAGATGGATGCTGTCACGGGGGTCAGTGGATCGGGCCCCGCGTATGTTTTTCACATGATCGAATGCATGGCGGCAGCGGGCGAAGCGCAAGGGCTGGCAGCTGACTTGGCGATGCAATTGGCCAAGGCGACGGTGGCAGGCGCTGGGGCCTTGGCCGAAGCGGCGGAGGAAAGCCCGGCGCAGTTGCGCGTGAATGTGACCAGCCCCAATGGGACCACGCAGGCGGGGCTTGAGGTGTTGATGGATGAAGAGGCTGGTTTGCCGCCGCTGATGCGGGCGACGGTGGGCGCGGCGACGGACAGATCGAAGGAGTTGAAGCGTGACGGATGAGATTACGTTTGATGATTTTATGAAAGTGGACATCCGGGTGGGCCGCGTGGTGCGCGCAGAGCCGTTCCCGGAGGCGCGCAAACCCGCAATCAAGCTGTGGGTCGATTTTGGCGAGGAGATCGGAGAGCGCAAAAGCTCTGCCCAGATTACGGCGCATTATGATGTCGACAGTATTGTGGGCAAGCAGGTGATGGCCGTGGTGAATTTTCCGCCGCGCCAGATCGGGCCGGTGCGGTCTGAGATTTTGGTGCTGGGTGTGTCGGATGCAGAGGGCGGGATTGTGCTCTTGTCGCCTGATCAGGAAGTGCCGCTTGGGTCGCGAATGCACTGAGCGAAGATGTGGCGCGGAATCAAGGGCGCCAGCCCGCCGCGCCTTCGTCAGGCCCCAGCCAGGGCCTGGCGAACTGTCGACGTCTGTGCGTTGCTTGAGTACACGGCGGTACGTCACGATAAAGCGCTGTCGCATTGGATTTGGATCGCCAGACCGGGGCCTGACGAAGGCGCGGCGGGCCGCACGGGCGACGCGCCGTAGCGTCCTTCTTGACCTTGGGGCATTTACGGTGTGCTGTGCCGAAGGTTCAGGAGACACGCCATGCACACGCCAGCTATCACAGGTTCCGGGGTTTTCACGCCCGAAGAGATTGTCACCAATGACGAATTGGTGGCCACCTTTAACGCCTATGCGGATGCGTATAATGCCGAACACGCCGAGGCCATCGCGGCAGGTGAGGTGGAAGCCAAGGCGCATTCCTCGACCGAATTTATCGTGGGCGCATCGGGGATTGAGCAACGCTATGTGATGAACAAATCCGGTGTGTTGGATCCCGATGTGATGCACCCACTTCTGCCTGCCCGCACGGATGACAAACCGGGCATCATGGCGGAGATGGCGATGGATGCGTGTGGTAAGGCGTTGGCGCAAGCGGGGCGAGAGGCCA
>JBCCAJ010000066.1:0-9801 GCA_039814845.1 Pseudomonadota bacterium
CTGAAACAACGAGCGAGCGCGAAGCAGAAGAGCTTTTGGCCGAGGTGCGCGGTCTTTTGGAGGATCCAAGCCTAAGCACGCTTTTTGACCACACGGCGCTGAGCGAAGTACCCATCACCGCCAATTTGGACCTTCTGGACGGCAAACGCATTCACGGCGTGATCGACAAACTGATTCTTTCCAATGGCAGGGTGTTGGCCGTGGATTTCAAAACCAATGTGGCGGTGCCCGACAGCCCGGAGGCATGCCCGCTGGGTCTTTTGCGGCAAATGGGGGCCTATGCCCACGCATTGCGCATAATCTATCCAAGTCACGAAATTGAAACGGCGATTTTATGGACGCGAGAGGCGCGGCTTATGTATTTGCCACACGATCTTGTGACGCGTGCTGTGACCAGCACCTATATATCTTGACGTTGGTCCCGCGCCTTCCTACGTTCCAAGCCTTAATCGCAGCTCTTTTGGAGACATGAACATGGGCACCGTGGCCGTTACCGACGACACTTTCGACGCAGAAGTGAAGAACTCTGACATCCCAGTAGTGGTGGATTTTTGGGCCGAATGGTGTGGCCCGTGCAAACAGATCGGCCCGGCGCTCGAAGAGCTGTCAGACGAGATGGGCGGCAAGGTGAAGATTGCCAAGGTGGATGTGGACAGCAACCCGAACACGGCGACCCAGCTGGGTATTCGTGGTATTCCAGCGTTGTTCATCTTTAAAGACGGTGAGATCGTTTCGAACCGTGCGGGTGCTGCGCCCAAGGCGGCGCTGCAAAGCTGGATCGAAGAAAGCCTTTAAGGCGATCCTCGACATGTATTTGAAAGGGCCGCAAGAACGCGGCCCTTTTCTTTTGGGTTTGGGCCTGTGGCGCGTTCGGGATATGAATATTTTTAGAAAAATGAAGCCGTGGAGGGCAGCGAGATGAAAGACGAATTTCCTGGGTGGCACGGCACAACAATCATCGGCGTCAAAAAAGGCGGCGAGGTGGTTATTGCCGGCGATGGGCAGGTAAGCCTCGGCCAGACTGTCATTAAGGGCACGGCGCGTAAGGTGCGGCGGTTGTCGCCGGGCGGCTATGACGTGGTCGCGGGGTTTGCCGGGTCAACGGCAGACGCGTTTACCCTGCTTGAGAGGCTAGAGGCGAAACTGGAGGCCTCTCCGGGGCAGTTGCAGCGCGCGAGCGTGGATTTGGCGAAAGACTGGCGCACGGACAAGTACCTTCAGAAGTTGGAGGCGATGTTGATCGTGTCTGACGGGGCCGAGCTTTATGTGATCACCGGCGCGGGTGATGTGTTGGAACCCGAACATCATGTGACCGCTATTGGGTCAGGCGGAAACTACGCCTTGGCCGCCGCGCGCGGGATGATGGACAGCGACATGAGCGCGGAAGAGGTTGCCCGCAAAGCGATGGGAATTGCGGCTGATATCTGTGTCTATACCAACGGCAATCTGACAGTTGAGACGATCAAGAAAGCCTAGCGGTCGATGTCCGCGCCGCCCTCGGCAATGCGGCGATCCATGAAGGCGTTCATTTCCTCCAAACGTGCGGCATCCATGGGCGGGGGCTCATGGGCTTTGACTGTATCGTAGAAGATCTTATGCGCACGCTGAGCCGTATCGATGGATCCGCGTTCCGAATAGTTTTCATAGTTTGACCAATCTGAAAGAAGCGGCGAATAGAACGCCGTTTCAAACCGGTCCAGCGTGTGCTGCGTGCCAAAGAAATGCCCGCCATGGCCCACATCTGCGATCGCGTCGACGCCAAGCGTGGCCTCGCTGACTTCGACCGGCTTGAAAAGCTCAGCAAACATTTGCAGCATTTCCACATCGATGATGAATTTCTCGGCCGACGCGGTTAGCCCACCTTCCAACCACCCCGCCCCATGCAAAAGGAGGTTGGTGCCGCCCATCAACGCGCCCCAAAGGGACATCTGTGTTTCATAGGCGGCTTGCGCGTCGGGTGCATTTGCAGCTGTCACGCCGGAAGAGCGCAGGGGTAGGTTGTAACGCCGCGCCAGTTGACCGGACGCAAAGGCGGCTTTGACATATTCAGGCGTGCCAAAGGCGGGCGCACCGGATTTCATATCCACATTGGACGTGAAGCTGCCGTAACACACGGGCGCGCCGGGGCGGGCAATTTGGGCGAGACAGATACCGGCCAACGCTTCGGCATTCTGTTGCGCCAGCGCTCCGGCCAAGGTGACAGGGGCCATGGCACCCGACAACGTAAAGGGCGTGAGCACCATCATTTGACCGGCCTTTGCTGCATCAATGATGCCCCGGCACATCAGCAAGTCGAGCATCAAAGGAGAGTTGGAATTGGCGACCGAGTAACTGACCGGCGTGTTTGTAAACTCCTCATGGCTGAACCCATGGGCAATGCGAAGCATTTCATAGGCGTCGGCGACCGCTTCGGTGCCCCGAAAAAATACGAATGGGACCTTTTCGGTCATCGTAAGCACCGATTTCGTCATGGCGAAATGGCGGATGTTGGGCGCGATGTCCTGCGCCTCAACAAAGGGCCCGATCATGTGGATCACGTCGAAGGCCTGCGACACGCGGCAAAAGTTGTCGAGCGCCTCTAACGTGCCCGGATTGCGACCCTGTTTGATGTCGGAGAAATTGGGCGTACCACCGGTGGTGCAGATGCCAATGTTCTGACCGCCGATTACCACTTCCCGGCCTTCGCCTCGGCCGTATAGCGTGACCTTGGGTGGGGCCTTGGCAATGATCTCCAGCAAGGCATCGGTGTCGAAGCGGATCACCTCATCTTCGTGCTCCCTCATGCCCGCCGAGACATAAAGCGCGCGCGCCTCATCGTTCATCACCTTGATGCCGATGTCGCGCAGCACCCGCAGGGAAGCCTCATGTATCGCCTCAATTTCATCCGCGCTGAATTGCTCAATCGGCGGGTAGGGCCGGACCCATTGCCGCCAAGCCTGATCAAAACTTTTGACGGCGGAACTGGCGCGTTTGGCGCTGCGACCACGGCGTTGGGGTTTATTCATGGCTGTCCCTCCTTCAGGACGCGGGCGCGGTAAGTGGCACAGATGTCGGGGTCGATGTCGCGGCCTGTAAAGCTTCGGAAATACGCCTCCAGATAGTTCAACCGCTCCATCACATCCGCGTCTTCATCAATGCCCAGGGCGTAGAAACTGATCTGCGTCAGATAAATGATACGGGCACGGATGAAGGCCTCGTTAGGGTCGTAACCGAAGCGTCCAAAAAAGCCGGAGATGGTGTTAATCCGCGCGTCGTCTTCCGCCTTTAGCGTCTTGGAAAGATCGGCATCATGTTTGGCCCAGGCACGGATGGCGCTGTCGAGGTCGGGATCAAACCGGGTGTGATCGACCCAGACGGCGAACAGCTCCAAAATGCCTTCGTCAAGGGTTGGTGCCTCTGCAATCGCTTCCACCATGACGCCAGTGTTGCGGGCCTGCCATTCCGCGATGAGCGCGGTCAGCAGTTCGTCGCGGGTATCAAAATGCCAATAAAAACTGCCGCGCGTGACTTTAAGCGCGCGGGCAAGGGCCGCGATCTGAACCGCCTCAACCCCGCTTTTCACAAGCGTCTTCAACGCAATCTCGATCCAATCTGCGGCAGTCAGGCGCACATTTCTGTCAGCTTTCAGAGGAGCAGTGAGGAGCGTCATGGGCGATTCCATACAAGAGTGAATGTATCCATACAGCCTTGTATGGTGCCCGTCAAAACCTGTTGTGCCTTGGGCCGATTACCTGATAGTCAGCTCACAAATTATGAGGCACAGCATGGCCCAAAAGATTATCCCAGTTCTTCTGTGCGGCGGGTCCGGGACCCGACTTTGGCCTCTGTCGCGTAAAAGCTATCCCAAGCAGTTTGTGCAGATGATCGGGGAGGGATCGCTGTTTCAGCAGGCAGCAAAGCGGCTGTCGGGGTCGGAGTTTGCAGCGCCGATGATCGTCACGAATTCTGATTTCCGCTTTATCGCGACACAACAACTGGCAGAGATCGGCGTTGATCCCGGTTCCGTGCTGATTGAACCCGATGCCCGCAACACAGCACCTGCTTTGTTGGCGGCGGCGTTGGTTGCAGCAGGGCAAGACCCTGATGCCCTGATCCTTGCCGCGCCGTCAGATCACTTCATTGAAAAGGCAGACGTGTTCCGTGAAACGGTGTTGCGCGGGGCGGATGCCGCCCAGGCAGGGAATATCGTGACTTTCGGAATTGCACCCAACCGGCCAGAAACGGGCTATGGCTACTTGGAATTGGACGAGGGTGATCAGGCGAACGCCGTTCCTCTCAGACGCTTCGTTGAAAAGCCAGAGGCCGCCCGCGCGCAAGAGATGCTGAATGCGGGCACATTCATGTGGAATTCAGGCATTTTCCTCTTCGGGGCGAAGACACTGATTGAGGCTTTTGTAGATCATGCGCCCCAAATCCTCGATCATGTGAAAGCTGCGGTTGATGGTGCGGAAACCGATCTTGGCTTCCTGCGATTGGCGGCGGACCCTTGGGGTCAGTGCGACGATATCTCCATCGATTATGCAATCATGGAAAAGATCAGAAATCTGTCTGTGGTTGTGCATCGGGGTGATTGGTCTGATCTCGGCGGCTGGGAAGCGTTACGCGAACACGGGCAGGCGGACGCGGATGGTGTCGTAACTTCGGGGCTTGTAACCGCGCAAGATTGCTCAAACAGCCTTTTGAGATCTGAAAGTGACCAGTTGCGGTTGGTCGCGCTGGGGTTGGAGGATGTGGTGGCCGTTGCCATGCAAGATGCGGTCCTGATCGCCAGTCGGGACCGCGCGCAAGACGTGGGCCATCTGGTCAAGATCATGCGGAAAGATGAGATCCGGCAGGCCGATACCTTCCCGGTGGATCACCGTCCTTGGGGGTTTTTCGAAACGCTCACGCTTGGTGGACGGTTTCAGGTCAAGCGAATTGTGGTGAACGCAGGCGCTGCGCTGTCCTTGCAAAGCCACATGCACCGGTCAGAGCATTGGATCGTCGTGGCTGGCACTGCGCGGGTGACGATTGATGAAAATATCATTCTGCTGGCGGAAAACGAATCCGTCTATATCCCGCTGGGCGCCAAGCATCGGCTGGAAAACCCCGGCAAAGTGCCAATGGAGCTGATTGAGGTGCAAACGGGCGTCTATCTGGGGGAAGACGACATTGTGCGCTACGAAGACATTTACGCGCGCAAAGATGGGCCGAAAGGCTAGGCTTTTGGCAGACTAACCGCCCAAGGCATGTTGAACATCTAAACCTAGCTCGCCTTCTTCACCGCATCCACGACGGAGCTCAGCGCGTTTTCCAAAAGCGTCACATCCGTGGATTCCCCCATCACACGGATCAACGGCTCTGTCCCGGATTTCCGAATGAGCAAACGACCATCGCAGCCAAGTTGCGCCTCCGCGGCTGTGATGGCTTTTTGGACGGATGTCTCTGAAAGGGGCGCCTTGGACTTGTCATAGCGCACGTTGATCAACTGCTGCGGGACCGGGTCAAAGACCTGAGCCAACTCACTTGCCTGCTTACCGGTTTCGACCATAGAGGCGAGGAACTGCAAAGCGCCGATCAGGCCATCGCCGGTCGTGGCGTAATCCGTCATAACGATATGACCGGACTGCTCACCACCCAAAGAAAACCCGCCAGAGCGCATTTCCTCGACCACGTAACGATCCCCGACTGAGGTGCGTTTCAAAGCAATGCCTTTGGAGTTCAGATAGTGTTCCATCCCCAGATTGGACATCACGGTGGCGACTAACGTGTTGTGGGCCAGCCGACCATTTTCAGCCCAGCGCGTGGCAATCAGCGCCATGATCTGATCACCATCAGCCACCTTGCCGGTTTCATCAATCAGCACCACGCGGTCGGCGTCGCCATCCAGACAAATGCCAAGGTCCGCACCCGTTTCTAATACTTTGGCCACCGCGGCTTCAGGATGGGTAGAGCCGCAATCAGCATTGATGTTGTGACCATTGGGATCAACCCCAATGGGGATCACTTCCGCACCTAATTCCCACAGCACGGCAGGGGCGGTTTTATAGGCCGCACCGTTGGCGCAATCGAGGACGATTTTTAGCCCATCCAGCCGCTGACCACGGGGCAGAGTGGTTTTGACATATTCGGTATAGCGGCCTCGGGCATCTTCAAACCGTTTGGCACGGCCAATATTGGATGGCGCCGCAGCCTCAACACCGTCACGCAGAACCGCTTCGATCCCAGCCTCTGCCTCATCTGACAGCTTGAAACCATCCGGACCAAACAGCTTTATGCCATTATCCTCTGCCGGGTTATGACTGGCAGAAATCATCACGCCGACATCGGCGCGCAGGGAGTTTGTCAGGTACCCTACGGCGGGCGTGGGAACCGGACCCAAAAGGAAGACGTTCATACCCGTCGACGCAAACCCAGCCGTCAGCGCATATTCGATCATGTAGCCTGACAGCCGCGTATCCTTACCAATGACCACACGATGTTCGTGCTTATCCCGGCGAAAGTAACGCCCGGCCGCCGCGCCCAACCGCAAAGCCAAATCCGCCGTCATCGGCCATGTATTGGCTGTTCCCCGCACCCCATCCGTGCCAAACAGTTTGTCCGACATACCCTGTCCTTTCGCTCCGCCTATTTCCGGTCTTTGCCCGCCGGTTTGAGATGTTTTAACTGTCTCGCTATGGCGTGTCCAACCATGGAAGGCCGTATCCCGCCCAATTGGGTCACAGATTGTGTCAGATTGACTTACAGGCGCGACCCCGGCCATATGGTGAAAAACAAAAGGCGAAGGACGGGCAGTCATGAAAATCGCGATGATCGGGACGGGGTATGTGGGCCTTGTGTCTGGCGTTTGCTTTTCGGATTTCGGCCATGAGGTGGTTTGTGTCGATAAGGACCCGGCCAAAATTGAGACCCTCAAACAAGGCGATATTCCCATCTTTGAGCCAGGACTTCAGGATTTGGTGACCAAGAATGTATCAGCCGGGCGACTGTCATTCACCACCGATCTGAAGGAAGCGATTGCCGGGGCCACAGCGATTTTTATTGCTGTAGGAACACCCACCCGGCGAGGTGACGGGCATGCGGACCTGACCTATGTCATGGCAGCAGCCGAAGAGGTGGCAAAGCTTGCAAAAGACTACGTCGTGATCGTGACCAAATCGACCGTGCCCGTGGGCACCAACCGACAAGTCAAGCAAACTGTGCGCAAGGCCAATCCCGATCTGGATTTCGATGTCGCGTCGAACCCCGAATTCCTCCGCGAAGGGGCGGCTATTGATGACTTCATGAAGCCTGACCGCGTGGTCGTCGGTGTCCAGTCAGAGCGCGCCGCCGAAGTGATGGCAGAAATCTATCGCCCCCTTTACCTGCGCGACTTTCCGATCATCACCACGGATCTGGAAAGCGCTGAGGTGATCAAGTACGCGGCCAACGCTTTCCTCGCGACAAAAATCACATTCATCAACGAAATCGCCTCCCTCTGCGAACGCACCGGGGCAGATGTGAAACAGGTGGCTCACGGCATGGGCCTTGATGGGCGGATCGGGAACAAGTTTCTCCATGCTGGACCCGGATATGGCGGCAGTTGCTTCCCGAAGGACACAAAGGCCTTGGCTCGCATGGGGCAGGATCATGCAGTACCGATGCACATCACCGAGACGGTTATCAACGTCAATGAACAAGTGAAGACGCGCATGATCGATAAGCTGCTCGATCTTTGTAACGGCAGCTTTAATGGCAAAACCATCGCGGTGCTGGGTGTTACCTTCAAACCCAATACCGATGACATGCGTGATGCACCGTCGCTGACCATCATACCTGCGATGTTGGGCGCTGGAGCCAAGGTCCGCGTCTGCGATCCCCAAGGCATGCACGAAGGCGAGGCGCTTTTGCCCGGCGTGACCTGGGTGGACGACCCCTACAAATGTGCCAACAAAGCTGATCTTCTGGTGATCCTGACCGAATGGAACGAATTCCGCGCGCTTGATCTCAAACGCATGGGCAGGAAGATGGCCCAACCCAAGCTCGCTGATCTGCGCAACATCTACTCCCCAAAAGATGCTAAACGTGCGGGCTTCACGGCCTATGAAAGCATCGGTCGCGCCGGGTTTGAAATCACCGACACCTGACATCCCCTTCCGTTAACAATGAACCGCTTCCCAAATGTGCAAAACTCCTGTAGGGGGCGCGTATCTGAGACGTGACGCCTCGACCCCGGGCGCATGAGGAATGATTGGGGTCGGCGGCAATGGGGCCGCCATTGAAACGGAGGACTTGGGATACGCCCAAGAGTGCCTCCAACTAGGAAACGATATATGTTCAACGAAGTGAAAAAATCGATTCAGTGGGGTGAAGAAACGCTGACACTGGAAACGGGCAAGGTTGCCCGTCAGGCAGATGGCTGTGTCATCGCCACCCTTGGGGAAACCTCCGTCATGGCGGCGGTGACCTTTGCCAAGGCCCCGCGTGAGGGTCAGGATTTCTTCCCCCTCACCGTCCACTACCAGGAAAAATACTACGCCGCCGGTAAAGTCCCGGGTGGCTTTTTTAAGAGGGAGGCACGCCCGACCGAGAAGGAAACCCTCACCGCGCGTCTGATTGACCGCCCGATCCGCCCGCTGTTCGTGAGCGGCTTCAAAAACGAAGTGCTGGTGATGTGCACCGTGCTGAGCCACGATCTGGTCAACGATCCCGATATCGTCGCCATGATCGCCGCGTCTGCAGCGCTGACCATTTCCGGCGCACCCTTCATGGGCCCGATCGCCGGTGCGCGCGTTGGTTTCGAGGATGGCGAATACATCCTGAACCCCGAGGTCGACGATATGCACGACCTGCGCAACAACCCCGATCAACGCCTTGATCTTGTGGTTGCGGGTACAAAAGACGCCGTGATGATGGTCGAGTCGGAAGCCTATGAATTGTCCGAGGAAGAAATGCTGGGCGCCGTGACCTTTGCGCACGAACAAATCCAGCCGGTCATCGACCTGATCATCGATCTGGCAGAACACAGCGCCAAAGAGCCGTTCGATTTCCAACCCCCGGACATCTCTGACCTTTTCGCCGCTGTGAAAGCCGCCGGTGAAGATAAGCTGGTTGACGCCTACAAGATCCAGGACAAGCAAGAGCGGACTACGGCCCAAAACGCGGCCCGCGCGCATATTCTGGAAAACCTGACGGAAGAGCAGCGCGACGATATCAACGTCGTCCAAGCCATCAAAAAGCTTGAGGCATCCATCCTGCGCGGTGACATCGTTAAGAACGGCAAGCGTATCGATGGCCGCAAACTGGACGAAGTGCGCGACATCGTCTGCCAAACGGGCCTTCTGCCCCGGACGCACGGCTCGGCGCTTTTCACCCGTGGTGAAACGCAAGGTCTGGTCGTCACCACGCTGGGCACCGGCGATGATGAACAGATGATCGACGCGCTGCATGGCACGTTCCGGTCCAACTTCCTGCTGCACTACAACTTCCCGCCCTATTCAGTCGGTGAAGCAGGTCGCGTCGGCCCTCCCGGCCGTCGTGAAATCGGCCACGGCAAACTGGCGTGGCGCGCATTGCAGGCCGTTCTGCCTGCCGCGACGGATTTCCCCTATACCGTCCGCGTGGTCTCTGAGATCACGGAATCGAACGGCTCCTCCTCCATGGCCTCGGTCTGTGGCGGGTCGCTGTCGATGATGGACGCGGGCGTGCCGTTGAAAGCGCCGGTCGCCGGTGTCGCCATGGGCCTCGTTCTGGAAGATGACGGCTCTTACGGGATCCTGACCGACATTCTGGGTGACGAAGATCACCTGGGCGACATGGATTTCAAAGTGGCCGGCACGGAAA
>JBCCAJ010000168.1:0-6128 GCA_039814845.1 Pseudomonadota bacterium
ACGGATGCGGGAAAACCTTGCGCAGGAATGTCATGATCCTTGGCCCTCCTCTTGGGTGTTATCATAGGCCTCTGCCCCCTCACCCTTGTTATCCTGATCATCTTTGCCTTCGTATTTGATCACCTTACCCGGCGTATCAAGGACAATTGAGATATAGGGCTCCGGCGCGAAAAGCTGTGCAGCGGTCGCGTTCAGATAGCGGTTGATGGGGCCTGCGAACACCGTCACCAGCACAATGGCGGACAGAAGCGAGCCGATCGCCACCATAGGCAGCGCGCCTTGTGTCTGAGCAGGCGCCTCTGACACATCCTCCATCGGCGCGTGGGCCTTCCAGAAAAGGACGCTGCCCGCACGTGAAAAGCCCACCACTGCGATCAGGCTGGAGCTGAGGATCACCGCCCAGACCCAAGCCATGCGCGGATCAGCCAAGGCCGCATCCAAGATCAGGACCTTGCCCACAAAGCCTGACAGCGGGGGCAGGCCGGCCATGGCGATCGCCGCGGCAAAGAACATACCCGCCACCAGCGCGCCTCCGACCATGGGGGGGGCGGGAGCCCAGGTCAGATCACCTCCGGCGCGGCGCGTGCGAACCACATCCACCAGCAGAAACAGCGTGGCCGTGGCGAGGGTGGAATGAACTGCATAATACAGTGCCGCTGCGATGCCTTCGGGTGTGAACACCGATACAGACGTCATCAACATTCCCATCGACCCGATCACGGCGAACGCGACCATGCGATCAAGGCGCTTGGCCCCCAATACACCCACCATTCCCACGGCCAGCGTGATCAGAGCCCCAGGCAAAAGCCACGTGTCAAACAGGCCTTGCGTGATCTCCAGGTCCGGGGGGAAAGCGATCGTGTAGAAGCGAATGATCGAATAGGCGCCCACTTTTGTCATGATCGCAAACAGCGCAGCCACCGGGGCGGGCGCGGTGGAATAGGTCGCGGGCAGCCAGAAATGCAGTGGCAGGATCGCGGCCTTTATCGCAAAGACCAGCAGCAACAGCACCGCTGCCACACGCACACCGCCTGAATTTTCAATCGGGGCGTCCGCCACACGGGCGGCGATGTCGGCAATGTTCAGCGTGCCCAACTCGGCATAGATCGTGCCGAGCGCGAACAGGAACAGGGTTGAGCCCAGCAAGTTGAACACAACGTATTGCACGCCCACGCGCAGGCGTCGCGCCCCGCCCGAATGGATCATCAGGCCATAAGAAGCCAGCAGCAGAATTTCAAAGAAAACGAAAAGGTTGAACGCGTCACCGGTCAGGAATGCGCCCAGAATGCCCATGATCTGGAACTGGAAGAGCACATGGAAATGCCGCCCCCGCATGTCCCAGCCCGACCCGATGGCGTAAAGCAGCACTGGGATCGACAGAAAGAGCGTCAGCACGACAAACATCACCGATAGCCTGTCCGCCACCAGCACGATACCGAACGGCGCGGCCCAATTACCCAGTTGATACAGAAAGATCGTGCCATCCGCGACGCCCACCAAAAGGCCCAGCGCGATGGCGAGGCAAAGCCCCACCGTGGCCAGCGAAAAAGTGCGCTGCAGCATCGGATGGTAGCGCGCGATCAGAATGATGATCGCAGCCATCATACCAGGCAACAGAACAGGGGCGATGACCCAATGGCTCATGATCCGGCCCCTTCTTCTTTTGGCGCGACCGCAGCGCCCGGCGGCACCTCATCAAGATCGTCAATGTGATCGTCCTGGGAACTCAGATACGCCCCCACCCCAATCATCACCACCACGGCGGTCATACCGAAAGCGATCACGATGGCGGTCAGCACCAGCGCCTGCGGCAGCGGATCGGAATAAAGCTCCACTCCCTTCTGCAAAACCGGCGGCTGGTTCACGGCCAAACGGCCCGAGGCGAAAAGGAACACGTTCACCGCGTAGCTGATGAAGGCGGTACCAAGGATCACCGGAAAGGTCCTCTTGCGCAGGATCAGATAGATCCCAGCGGCAGTCAGAATGCCCACGGCGCTGGCAATCAGGATTTCCATGGCTCAGCCCCCCTTCTCTTCTGATTCCGGCTCACGCGATGGATCAATATCCATGGCATATTCGCTCGATTGTTCGCCGCTGCGGCGGCCCAGGCGAGAGAAACTTTCAAGCGACAAAAGCACCGCGCCCACCACGCATAGGAACACGCCAAGATCAAAGCCAAGTGCGGTGGCCAGCTCAAATTCCTCAAAGGGTGGGATGGTGAAATATCCAAAGGACGAGGCCAGGAATTCGGTGTCAAAGAAGAATGCACCGATCCCGGTGAGGCCCGCAATCAGAACACCCGCGCCAATGATCCCGTGATAGGGGTAGCGCTGCCGCTTCTCAGCCCAGTCAAAGCCCGAGGCCATGTATTGCACCACAAGCGCAATCGCCACCACGAGGCCAGAGATGAATCCACCGCCCGGCTCATTATGGCCGCGCAGAAAGATGTAGACACCAACCATAAGCACGATGGGCATCATAACGCGGGTCATCACCACCATCATCAGCGGATGCGCATCGCCTGCCTTGTTGCCCATCGGGCGATTGAGAAGCCGCGCACGCACATTGCTCGACAAAAGTGTTTCGGTCAGCGCGTAGATGATCACAGCAGCGATCCCCAGCACGATAATTTCGCCAAAGGTGTCAAAGCCGCGGAAATCAACAAGGATCACGTTCACCACATTGGTGCCGCCGCCGCCCGGTTTGGAATTGGCCAGGTGGTATTCAGAGATCGGCACGCCCACCGCATCACGGATCAGCATGGAATAAATCAACCCTGCCGCGGCAAGGCCTGCTGCACCAGCGATCACCCCGTCACGCGTGCGCCGCAAAGCGCTGCTTTCAATGGGCGTCTCACGCGGAAGAAAGTTCAGCGCCAGAAGCAACAGAATGGCTGTCACAACCTCAACCGAAATCTGCGTCAGCGCCAGATCCGGCGCACTAAGATAAGCAAAGCCCATGGCGATCACCAAACCCACAACCGAGGTCAGAACCAGAGCCAGATAACGCTGATTGTGATAGACCAGCAACATGCAGGTGGCGATCAGAAGCAACAGCCAGGCAACGATCGCCACCGGCTGCATAGGCAGCATATCCCGCGTCGGTGCGGTCGTTGACCCGGTGAAATAGGCATGCACACCCAGCGCCACAACCGTCACGCCAAAGATTGCAGCATAGCGCGTCAGCGCCCCGTCGTGCAGCCGCGCGGTGATCACGGTGGCCACACTGACAAACGCATTGATGATCGCGTCAAAGATGCCTTTGGCCGCAGGCGGGCCAGCAGCGGCCCAGGACCGCGCCATCGGATTGAACGCCGCCAGCAGGATCAGACCGCCCGCCACCGCGATGATCGACATGTAAAGCGCAGCATTGACGCCATGCCAGATTTTCAGATGTTCATCCGGAAGTTCTGCGGCGTTGCCAAGCACAGCCTCAGTCACCAAAAACACCAGCGGCTCCGCCAAAAACGGCGCAACACCAATGCCCACAACCAGCACACAAAGCAGCGCAGGCGGCCCCCACATACCGACACCCGGATCATGGGGCTTGGCCGGGTAATCATCGCGCACAGGGCCAAGGAAGGTGTGCCCGATAAAGCGGAAGGAATAGGCCGCTGAGAAAAGCGCACCAATCGTCGCAAGCACCGGCACCAGCATCGGCATGTCAAAAAGCACGGTTTTCGTGGTTTCTTTCAACATCATCTCTTTGGAGATGAACCCGTTGAAAAGCGGTATCCCCGCCATAGACAACGCCGCAATGGTCGCAATCACAAAAGTGATGGGCATCAAACTGCGCAACCCGCCCAGCCGTGTGATGTCGCGCGTCTTCGCCTCATGATCGACAATTCCGGCTGACATAAAGAGCGCAGCTTTGAACGTCGCATGGTTGAGGATGTGGAACACCGCCACCAGCGCCCCGTAGGCCGTGCCCGTGCCCAAAAGCATGGTAATCAGCCCCAAATGCGAGACCGTGGAAAAGGCGAGCAACCCTTTGAGGTCGCTCTTGAAAAGCGCAATGATCGCAGCAATCACCATCGTGATGAGGCCAGCGCCCGTGACCAGATAGAACCACGCCTCCGTTCCCGACATCACAGGCCAGACCCGTGCCATCAGGAAGATACCAGCCTTCACCATGGTCGCCGAATGCAGATAGGCCGACACCGGCGTCGGTGCGGCCATCGCGTGGGGCAACCAGAAATGGAACGGGAACTGCGCCGACTTCGTAAAACAGCCCAGCAGGATCAGGATCAGCGCAGGCAGATACATCGGGCTTTCCTGAATAACCTCCCGGTTTTCCAGAATAACCGTCAGGTCATAGCTGCCCGCGATATTGCCGAGCAGAACCATACCCCCGATCAGGGCCAAGCCGCCCATGCCGGTCACGGTCAGCGCCATACGCGCGCCCTGACGACCTTCTTCCAGATGTTTCCAATAGCCAATCAGCAGGAAGGAGGAGAGCGATGTCAGTTCCCAGAAAATGAGCAACATCAGGATGTTATCGGACAGGACGATGCCCACCATCGCGCCTTGGAACAGGAGAAGATAGGTGAAAAACTCACCCATATTGTCTTCGCGCGACAGGTAAAACCGACCATAGGTGATGATCAGCAAACCGATCCCGAGGATCAGTGCAGCAAAGAAAAAGCCCAAGCCATCAATGAAGAAATTGGCATTCAGACCTAGGGACGGAATCCAATCCACCCGCGCCTGCACCACCTCGCCGGCCAGAACAGCAGGCAGATGTGTCATGAGGCCGATGAACGCGGTCAGCGTGACAAGGAATGTTGCCATCGCACAGGCTTGACGCCCTGCCTGATACATCAATCCCGGCAGCAAAGCCCCGATAAACGGCAGAGCCACAATCAAAAATAGCGACATATTTCTTCAGCCCCTGGACGTTCTGCCCGATCGTTGCGCCCCGCCCAACGCCGCGCGTCACAGCGGCCAAAACAGGATTTTTTGCAGTATAGCGGTGTATTTCAGTGTTTTTGACGGGAAAACAAGACCCATTCGGGTCGTACCCTGCCGATAATTGGTTAGTTTTTTGAGAATCTTTCCCTTGGGTCAGGTATCGGCTGCAAACGACGCGAATTGGCGTTGCATTCAAACCGCCCTTGGGTGTGTCTTGGCCCGGCGGCCCCTTTGGGGCTATCCATAGCTCAATGCCCGGCAAGGAGCCTCAAGCTGCCCATATCTCTCACCACCGTCACGCGGCCAGAAGATGGCCTTGCCCTTGAGATGGCCATGCTCGATACGGCCGTTTCTGCGGCCGCGCCCCTGGCCCTGATCTGGCAGGCGGAAACAGCGGGCCTCGTCCTGCCCGACCGCTTCACCCGAGACGCACCCTTCCCGTGCGCTGCCGCCTCCAGCGCCGCGCGCGGCTGGCCGGTGGTGGGCCGCAAAACAGGCGGGGGCATCACGCCCCAAGGGCCAGGTGTACTAAACCTCGCACTGTGTTTCACGGTGGCCCCCGGCGCGTCCCGCGAGATCGTCTCGAGCTATGCCAGGATCGTCGATCCTCTTAAGGCCAGTTTTGAGCGGCTTGGCATTCAGGCAGAGGCCACGCCCGTCCAAGGCAGCTTTTGCGACGGGGAATACAATCTGGCCGTTCAAAAGCGCAAACTCGTTGGCACTGCTCAGCGTTGGCGCGGGGGGACGTGTTTGATCCACGCGTTGATACTGACGGATATTGATCTGACCCCGGCGGTGGAGGCTGTGGCAGCGCTAAGCCATGACCTCGGCCATGACACGGTGTTTGACTCATCCGCCCATTGTCGACTGGCTGATCTGGTTCCGGACAAGAACGACCTGACCGCCACGACGGTGGCTGCCCTCTCTCAAACCGTCAGCGCGGCAGGCTATGTGCCTTTTGCACCTTGATCCCGCAGGGCCCGCAAAAGCCCAAGGATCATCGCATCGCGCTCCTCTGAAAGCGCCTCAACCGACCGCCCACCCGTGGCGTCTTCCAACCCATCGACCAGCATCTTTGCGGTCTCTGCATCCAGCGTCGGGTCACCAAGATCCGCCCACCAGCCGTTGAACGTCTCGGCGAAATGTTCACAAAAGGCCTGCAATCCGCCCGGCCCCGCGCCCAAACCAAACAATGTCGTCGGTCCCATCGCGGCCCAG
>JBCCAJ010000404.1:0-3121 GCA_039814845.1 Pseudomonadota bacterium
TGCCTCTTGGGCCGCAACGGCGCAGGCAAAACCACGACCATGCAGGCAATCATGGGGCTTTTGCCACTGATGTCAGGCCGGGTGACGCTGGACGGGGAAGACATCAGCCGCCTGCCCGCACATCAAGTGCCGCGCGCAGGGCTCGGATACATCCCGCAAGGCCGCAGGCTTTTTGCGGGCTTAAGCGTCGCGCAGAACCTGGAGATCGGGCTGTCGGTTCGCGGATCAGGGATCGATGTGCGTGACGAAGTGCTGGAACTGTTTCCACGGCTGCGCGAAAGGCTTGGTCAAAAAGCGGAAACGCTTTCGGGTGGGGAGCAACAAATGCTCGCCACCGCGCGGGCGCTCTGTATTCGGCCTAAGGCGCTGTTGCTGGATGAGCCGACAGAAGGGCTGCAACCTTCGATGATTGCGGCCATCCGCGACGTAATCGTCAAAATGCGCGCCGCGGGGGTTGCCGTTTTGTTGGTCGAACAGCGGGTCGATGCGGTGCTGTCAATTGCGGATCGTGTGGCGTTCATTGAAAACGGACGCAATGGCGAGGTGATGTCAGCAGAAGCGCTGCGGGCGGATCACTCCATTGTCGACAGGTATGTGGGTGTCTAAGGCCGGAGCCCGAGTGTTTTGCCCCAAAAGAAGCCGGGGGCTGACCTTTTTGCACGTAGGGCGTATAGCAGGCGGGATTTGGGTTTTGATGCGAAGAATGCATGACCGACACGACATCTAAAAAGCGCGGGCGCCAAAAGTCCCAAATGTATTCCGACGCGGATCGGGATAACATTCGTTGGTTTTGGCGCAATTACCTGAAGAAGCATTCGGGTTGGCTGGCGCTGGTGCTGTTGATGATCCTTATACAGGGGTTGGTTTATCAGCAGTTCCTGGCACTGACGGAAAGCGGTCTGCGGCTGATTTTTGAAGCCGGTGCCGTGCGCGATCTGGCCTGGGTCTGTGCGGCGGTGTTTGGGCTCTTTGCGTTGCGCGGCCTTATGTCTTTTCTGGTGCCGCTGGTCACGGTGCGGGTGGCCAATCAGGCAATTTTCGAGATGCGGCGCGATATGATCGGGCATCTTATGACGCTTGACCTGGCGTATTTTGAGCGCACCAAATCGGGGGAGATCCTGCATAGCGTGGTGACGCAAACGCAGGCACTTGGATACTTCGTGGGCTTGGCCATTGCAGGCGCGGTTCGCGATGCGGTGACGGTGATCATCGTGTCGGGATATCTGATTTGGAAGAACCCGATCCTTTTTGGGTCCGCAATCGTGGTGTTGCCTTTCATTATTTGGGTGATGAATTTCGTCTCAGACCGCGTGAAACGCGTACAGGGCGAGGCGGAAAGTGAAATCGGCGAATACATGAACGGGATCGAAGAGACGGTGAACGGTATGCGCACCGTCAAGATCGCGAGCCAGGAAGAGGTGGAAGCCGCACGCCTGATGAAAGGCACGGGCGCCATTCGCGGTTTGATGAACAGGGTGCAGGTCACGCAAGCACTGGTGATGCCGTCGATCGATTTGAGCTCGGCCTTTGTCTATGTGCTGGTGATTGGAGGTGGCGGCTACATGGTCCTGTCGCCCGATTTCGATGTGGATGGCGCCGGGATCATCACCTTTCTGTTGGGCATGGTTATGGTATTTGATCCCGCCCGCCTTCTGGCGCAATTTTTTGGATCGTTGCAGGCCAATCTGGTTTTGTTGGATCGGGTGCGGGGGATGTTTGCCGAGAATGCGTCAATCACCGACAAACCGGGCGCAGTGGACAGTTTCGACACCGGCGCGGACGTCATTTTGAATGATGTGCAATTTGCCTACAGTCCCGAGCAGCCACTTTTTGACGGGTTGAACATGACGTTTAAAGGGGGACAGGTATCCGCCATTGTCGGGGCAACAGGTTCGGGGAAGACGACGATCCTGTCTCTCTTGTCGCGGCTCTACGACGTCACGGGCGGGCAAATCACTTTTGGCGGGCAGGCGATTGATGGATTGAAGGTGCGCGCCTTGAGGGGGGCGTTTTCTGTGGTGGCGCAGGACATCGTGATCTTCAACAACTCCATTTGGGAAAACATTCGCTATGTGAACCCCGACGCCAGCGACGAAGAGGTCTGGCAGGCGGCGGAGAACGCCGAGATCGCCGATTTGATCCGTGCACGAGGCGATGTGCCGGTCGGACCGAAGGGGGCGCAATTGTCCGGCGGCCAGAAGCAGAGGATCGCCATTGCCCGCGCGTTTTTGCGGGATGCGCCGATTTTGCTGTTGGATGAGGCGACAAGCGCGTTGGATCAGGCCACGGAGGAGCGAATTCGCGCCGCACTAGACAGGCTGACCAAGGGCAAGACGACCATTGTGGTTGCGCATCGACTGTCCTCTGTGGCGGATGCGGACAAAATTTTCGTGCTGGAGGCTGGCAAACTTGTTGAAGAAGGCAAGCACAACGCACTGCTTAAGAAAAACGGCCTTTATGCGCAGCTCTACAAGGCGCAGAAAAAGGGGTATGATGCCCGCTAGCGTCGGTGCTTTTGCTCCACCTCACCCGGCCAGATACAGCCCAGCATAAAGCGTCGCTGCACCGAAAAAGATTGCCATCAACGGGCTGCGGGTGGTCAGCCCCACGACAATGGTGATCAAGGCGGCGGCCAACCGGGGGGCGTCCAACTCTCCCCCGGTCGCGGGGGGCCACAAGACCAGCGGCGCCACCAATCCTGGCAGGATCGCCACGGCTGTGTAGCGCAGATGGCGAAGGATCCACGGGGGCAGTTCCCGATCCCCGATGATGCCCAGAAACGCAAAGCGGAATATGTAGCTACCCAGCCCCAAGCCAATGATAACGATCCACAGGGTGGATTGATCAATCATGTGCCACCTCAGCACGGAGCGCTGCCTGCGGCGCGGACCGTCGCTCTATCTCAGCCCCCGTCATCATGCCCGCAATCCCAGCCACCATAAGGCCCAGGTTGTAGGGCAGCCAGGCAAAGACCAGCGCTAAAACGATGGACACCAAAGCGGCGGCCAGATGTGCCCTCGTGCGCAGCATGGGCGTGATGATCGCCAAAAAACAGATGGGCAGCGCGAAATCTATGGCCAGGCTTTCAGGGATGGAGGTTCCGATCAACGCCCCCACCAAA
>JBCCAJ010000499.1:0-2032 GCA_039814845.1 Pseudomonadota bacterium
CAAAAGCGGGGCACCAAAGGCGTCGAGCGCTTGCAGGAAGCCGATGGGCATCACGCAGATGAAAGCCGCAGTCATAGCAGCGCCCAGCCGCTCTACACCGCCAGAGGCACCGCCTTCCGAAATCTTGTGCCCAAGAATGATGTATAGGACGAACAACGCGCCATTCAGCACCGCCCAGAACAGGCCAAGTAGGTCGGATGTGAGCTCAGGGCCATCCGCCGACAAGAGTGAAGGCACGTCGATCAGGAGGGCCACACCGATAAGCGCAAAGGCCAACGCCAGATAGTTGCGCCCCGTACGCAGACCCCAAAGCGCGATCCCAATTGTGCCGACGAACTCTATCGCGGCGACCAGTGAGATCGGCAGCCGGTCGAGCGCCAGGTAGAAAGAGCTGTTCATCACGGCGAGACAGCCCCCAAGTGCAAGAAGAAGAAGGCGTTCGCGAGGCGATGATTTTTTGAAGGTCCGCCAAGGCTTTGTCATGGGAATGAAAACCAAAGCTGCTGAAGCGATGCGAAACCAGGCCACGCCCAGCACACCAACGACCGGGAAAAGAAGAACGGCGCATGCCGGGCCCAGATAGTGGAAAACGGCGGAAACGCCGAACCATGCATGAGGGGGAACGGCCTCAGACATGCGCGACATGGCCCCCGGTTTCGGGGTGGGGGCGTTGGGGGGCACACGGTGCGAAGGGGCTTGATCCGACATGCATCTATAATGCAAGGTGGAAATGGGTCACAATATGGAGATCAGGTATGTCAGGAGCTGAATTTTATGCAGGAAAGAAGGAATTATCAATTGATAGCCTTCGATCTAAAGATACGGGCCTCGACAGCATTGATGCAGCGATTTTGAAAGAGCTTTGCGCGGATGCCCGCATTCCCCGGGCTGAGTTGTCGCGTCGCGTGGGCCTGTCTGCCCCGAGCGTGGCGGACCGCGTCAGGCGGCTTGAGGATTTGGGAATTATCACTGGATATGGTGCGCGTATCGACCCGTCTCGGCTTGGCTATGGGCTGACGATCCTGATCCGTGCGCGCCCTTTGCCTGGTGAAATGAAAAACATGATCGAAGCGATCCAGGCCACGCCCCAGATTGTCGCGTGTGATCGGGTGTCCGGCGAGGATTGTTTCGTTGCCCGGGCGCATGTGTGCGATGTGGCCGAGATGGAAGCTGTCATCGACCGGATCGTGCCGTTTGGCGCGACGAACTCGTCTATTGTTCAGTCGTCACCGGTCGAAGAGCGGTTGGTCAAACTCTGAATCAACGCACAAAGCAGATTTGGGGCAAATGGCGTTTTGTTCGCGTGGGGCCAAGCCCGCCCTTCGCGGTGCGTTTTGGCCGATTTCCCGGATCACGCGCTGTTGGTTGGCTGGCATCGGTTTTCCAGCCAGAGCAGGCAGGCCAGCATGAGCAGAAGTGCGATGCATGCCGTCGCGAAAACTGCTATCCCCCAAGGCAATAACGACATGCCGACCGCCCGTGCGCGGGGTGCAATCAGGTAAAACCCGATGGCGATGGCTATGATCAGGTCGAACCCTACTTGGTTTCCTGTCAGGTCCGTCGTGTGGTTTGTCCAAAACCGCCACAGCCCATCCTGCGAAAGCTGGAACAGGGTAAACGCAAGGACCACCGCGCCCAGTCCGGCGGGTATTTGCCAACGCTTCGGGCCATCGCTGGGCCGGGTCAGGGCGATGGCCAGAATTGTTCCGACACATGCGAGGTCGGCCAGAACGGGCATGACTTGTAAGACGGCCACCGGGCTGGATCATGCTTTGCCGCCAAACCGTTATGACAGTGAGCAACGTCTTGTGTCCGAGATCGTGACCTTGATGCGCTCAGAAGAATTTGCGCCCTACATTCGGATCTGGCTTGAAATCGTGGCGGTTGCCGCACGCGGGGATGCGGCGCATCGTGCGTCGGGGCATGCGATTATTCATGTGTTCCTGGAGTGGCTGTCGAAACGCCATCCAAACGGGACCAAGGGCGCGCCGCACTGTTTGACCTTGATCGAAGGGATGTTGATTATGGATGC
>JBCCAJ010000241.1:0-4919 GCA_039814845.1 Pseudomonadota bacterium
ACGACCTTGGCAATGGTTCCCATCCCCGGCACCCGCGTCACCACAGGGGCCACAAAAGGTGTGTACCAAGAGATGATCTTCAAAGGCGCGCGCAGGGGCGTATCGATCAAGACCAGCCCGCGCAGGCGGTCAGGATATCGATTGGCGAAGGCCAGCGCGACCATCCCCCCCAGCGAAAACCCGACCAACACCGCGCCTTGTGGCACATCGCTCAAAATCTCTTCGGCAAAGTGTTCAGCCGTGGCACGCGGCGCGCGCGCCCGCCCGCCATGGCCCGGCAAATTCAGCGCAATACCCGGCACGTCGCCCCAGATCTGCGCATTCAGGCCCGCGCCGTGGAGGTAAACCAAACTCATGTATCAATGCGCCTTCGTCGTGGATCATAAGAAACCTGCACCCATGTACCACCGGGTTCGGGGGCCATGAAGGGCATGTCGGGGCCAGGCCTCGAAAATTCCGGTGCGGTTTCATCTCTACACCGGTTCAAGCCTCGACACTTGAGGAAATCGCGTTTCTGTCGGCTGTGGTGGGGATTTTTGAGTGCGTGCATTTTGAGTGTCTTGGACCCTCGCGGTTGGCGAAAGCGCAGTGGTTCGGAGACCGGCACCTGATAGCCCGACCTTTGAGAGACGCGCGGCGGATTTTGCATTTGGTTTGTTCATCAAGACAGGCAAAATTACGCGCGCGCCCGGGGCCTTCCTCGAATGTCATGAAATGCACGCTTTCTGCCACTCTCTTGCCGCAAAGGGCCCATAGCTTGATCTGCATATGTAAAACCAAACGAGGGAATTTTGGTTATGTCGACGACTACGATCTGCGTTTCGCTTCTGGTGCTGTTCGGTGCCCTTCTGGCGGGCAAGATGCTGAAGGACATGTTCCCCGGCACGATGTCCAACGGGTTCAAGGCTGACGAAGACGCACAGCAGTAACTGCGCAAAACCCATCATCGCGCCCCCTGTGGTTGGCGTGATTGGCGGAGGCTCCGGGATTACCCGCGGCCTCCGCTTTTATTTTGCGAACCGGTTCAGCTTCGGATTGGAAATCCACCTGGCGGGATCGCTTTTGCGCAGGCTTCGCGTCTGTAATGATCAAGCAGGGCACCGGACACACTATGGCAAGACGTGACTTATGGGCGGCCGCGTCACTCTGACCGTGGGCGATGATTGATCGCACACGCGCGCGGGCTATGATCATGGGTCAGGCAGGGGGACGCGCATGTTTCGATTTTTCACCGCCAAAACCACTGACATCTCTCCGTCTGTTGACCCGGCGGGGGTCAATTTTGGGCATTACATGACGCTGGCCGATGAACGGCTCCGGCTGTTTTCAGTGTTCGATGATCTTTATTACGACCGTGCGGATGCTGATATGCTGTCCCCCGCCATGCGCAACCATGCGATTGAGCGGCTGGGCAAGATTGGCTTTCGTCAGATCTCTGGCAATGTTCTGGAGGATAAGGCCGCGGACCGGCGATGTCTTTTGCCCAAATCCCACGCGCTGGGTGCATCGCCCTTCGACATCACCCGCTACACACCGCGCCGCGATCAGGATTTTTATCTTCTGACGCCAACGCAAACTGCCTGTCAGTTCATTGATCACTATGATCACGAAGACGCGGTGGAACGGATCGTCGATCTGATCCGCGTGCAGCCCATCAACCTTTTCCGGTTGATGGACTATCTCGAACATACTGAAAGCCACCGGGAATTTCTCAAGGCGATCAAGTTCTTGCAGAAAACGCAGAAAGAGGCGGTGAAATCCGAGCCATTGAAGCGGCGGCGGGCTTTGGGCTAAAGCGCCGTTAAAACACCAAAACGCCTGTTTATTGCGCGGATCGTGACGTATCCACGCGCACCAAGGGCTGTTTCCTTGCACCCTCGCGCACGCAGGCGTATGGAGCCATTATGCAAGTGCAGAAAAATAAGCGCCTCAAGCGGCCCGATTGGGTGCATGCGGGCATGGATGTGCTGCGCGCACGGGGGGCTGAAGCGCTCAAGGCCGAACCGATGGCACGTTACATGGAAACGACCAAGGGATCTTTTTACTGGCACTTCAAGGACGTGGAGGATTTCCAAGCGTCGATCCTGACCCTGTGGGAACAGGCCGCGATCGCAGAATTGTCCCGCCTTTTGGAAGACGAGCCCGGCGGGGTGGCGTGCTTTCAGGCATTGGCCAGATCGCTGGCCGACCCCGACAAATCCAACGCGATTCTCATGGCGGAACCTGCGGTGCGGGCGTGGTCCACCAACTCAAAACGAACGCGCGAGGTTGTCGCGCGGGTGGATGAAGCCCGGATGAATGTGCTGACAACGGTGCTCAAACGCATCGACATCGGCAACCCGGACGTGGCCCACATGCTTTACGGCGCGGCGGTCGGGATCGGCATGATCGCAGATGATACCCGCAACAAATCAGAAGCCATCGGATCGCTCACAGATCTGGTTCTGGCGCTCAGATGATGCGCATGGGGTTGGGGCTGTCGGCGATGCTGGGGCTCTTTTCTTGCGGGGACGAAACGCTCAGTGGCTATGGCGCGGCGGACACTAAGTGGGTGTTGACCGAGGTTGATGGGACCGCCTTTGCCGCCCGAGCGATCCTGACCTTTCCCGAAGAAGGCCGCATTCAAGGCCAAGCGCCCTGCAACACTTTCAGTGGCGCGCAGACCGTGCCCTATCCCTGGTTCAAGGCCGAAGGGGTTGCCGTGACCCGCATGGCCTGCCCTGATCTGCCCGCGGAAAACGTCTTTTTTGACGCGTTGCAGGCCATGACATTGGCCGAGGTGGGGCCGGACACGTTGCTTCTGAGCAATGATGACGGGCGCAAAATGGTGTTTCGCGCCGAAAACTAACCCCGCGCGCGCCGTTCCAGCCGTTCGATGAACCGTGCGCGCGCATCGGGCAGGGGTTTGTGACCCAATTCCGGGGCCACACGATGCATCAGGAAGTATCCGGTGACACCCAATGCCTCCAGCACGTCCGCATCCTCACCATCGCCTTTTTCCAGAAGGCTTGGAGGCAAAGGCAGTAATTTGTCCGCCCATTCGCCCGCGCCCGCCTTTGACACCGCCCGCCCGGTTTTTGGGGAAACATAGATCAACGCATCCCCCCCCTGCCCCAGCACCGCGCATGCACTGAGGTCGAGGCCGAAGCCCAGATCATCCAGCAGCGCCAGTTCCCAGCGCAGGAAGGCCAGTGGCCAGATTTCCGGCTGGCCCAACAGATCCAGAAGCGACCGGGTCTTGTCATAGAGCCGGCCATGAACCTCCCGCTCCGGCAGGCAGAAAAGGAGCAATGACACCACCGCGTTGAGCCCGGAAAGTGACAACCGATCCCCAAGAGAGGCCGCAGCGCGGGACCGGACAGGTTCCACCGTGAAGCTGCCCAGATGATCCTCCAGCCGCGCTTTCCACGTCACGTCAAGCTGCGCACCGGGCTGCAGGATCGGGGCCAGTTTGCGGGATGCACCACCGCGCACGACGCCGGACGCGCGGCCATGTTGGGGTGTCAGAACGTCAATGATGGCTGAACTTTCGCCATGCCTGCGGCTTTGCAGCAAGATCGCTTCATCGCGCCATTCCATCAGTCGCTGAGCCCCGGTTCATCCAGCAGGTGCCGCCCGGCGCGGTCTTCCACTTCGATCACCCAAAGATCGGGATCAAAGCCGCGCTGGCGGGTGATGGCCGCGTCCACATCCGCCTCGGCACCGGTGGCCAGAACATCCCAGCGGCGCGTGTCGGTCATCAGATCAAAACTGCGCTGAAACAGCCGCGCCTGCCCGTTCAGCGTGTTGAGCTTCACCAGAATGGCGCCTGCGGTGTTATCCCCGTGGCTGGTCACAAAAGCGGGGATGCCGGACAGTCTGAGCCGGGCCAGATAGGCCTGCACCCAGAACTCCGACGTGAGCCGCATCAGCCCGCGCCGTCCTTGAAATCAAGCCCCATTTCGGAATAGCGCTCCGCCTCTTCCAGCCAGCCGGGGCGCACTTTGACCTGCAGGAAAAGATGCACGCGGCGGCCGAGGAATTCCTCCAGCTCCGTGCGGGCGGCCTGGCTCACGCCTTTGATGGTTTCGCCCTTTTTGCCAAGCAGAATGCCTTTATGGCCATCCCGCATGACATAGATGATCTGGTCGATCTTGGCTGATCCATCTTTGCGTTCTTCCCAGCTTTCCGTCTCCACCGTCAGTTGGTAGGGCAATTCCTGATGCAGGCGCAGTGTCAACTTCTCTCGGGTAATCTCGGCCGCGATCATACGCATGGGCAGATCGGCGATCTGATCTTCGGGGTATAGCCAGGGGCCTACGGGCAATTCCCCGGCGAGCCAGACGCGCAGATCCTGCACGCCGTGGCCCTTTTCGGCAGAGATCATGAACGTTTCGACAAAGGGGTAGCGGTCATTGAGATCTTTGGTGAGGCTGAGCAGCGCATCCGATTTTACTCGGTCGATCTTATTGATGGCCAGTGCCACGGGGCGGGTGTTCGCCGCCTTTGGCAGTTCTTCGAGGATCCGCTCGACGCCCTCAGTGATGCCGCGATGGGCCTCCACCAGCAGCACAACGATATCGGCATCCGCCGCCCCGCCCCAAGCCGCCGCCACCATCGCGCGATCCAACCGACGGCGTGGGCGGAAGAGGCCGGGCGTGTCCACGAACACCAGCTGCGCGTCGTCTTCGATGGCCACACCGCGAATGCGGGCGCGAGTTGTTTGCACCTTGTGGGTCACGATGGATACTTTCGCACCCACCATACGGTTCAAGAGCGTGGATTTGCCTGCGTTCGGTTCCCCGATCAGGGCGATGAAACCGGCGCGTGTGTCTGTACCTTCAGTCATAAAACGTCTCTTACTTGTCCTGAACCAGTTCAAGAAGGGCACCCGCCGCGGCCTGTTCGGCCTGCCGTTTGGACCCTGCTTTGGCCTGGCT
>JBCCAJ010000368.1:0-3560 GCA_039814845.1 Pseudomonadota bacterium
AGGCATATTTGCGTTTGGAACCACCCAGGACCTTGATGCACTGAACTCGGCGAGCGCCGGAGTTGTCAGCAACATCCAGATTGGTCTGCATCTGGATCATTTGGTTTCTCCCGACCTTAAGGGTCTAGCCTAAGCGTTTTGGCCCTTGGGTTTCGATCAAACCGGGTGTGTTGGCCGCCTTAGGCTTCCAACACCTCCCAGCGTTTCGTTTTGGAACGCGGTGCGCATTCGATGATCCGAACGGCATCGCCCACCTTGTAAGCGTTCTTTTCATCGTGAGCCCGGTACTTCTTGGACTTACGAATGGTCTTTTGCAGCACCGGGTGCTTAAAGCGGCGCTCGACCTTAACAGTCACGGTTTGCTGGTTTGCGTCAGAGGTCACAACGCCTTGCAGAATACGCTTTGGCATGGGTTTACTCCTCTTCCGCTGCGCCAGCAGCTTTTTCGCCCAACACGGTCAGAACGCGGGCCACATCGCGGCGCACGGTTTTCATACGAGCAGGGTTTTCCAGTTGGCCGGTTGCGGCCTGAAAGCGCAGGTTGAACTGCTCTTTCTTCAGGTTGACCAGTTCTTCACGCAACTGGTCGGGCGTTTTCTCACGCAATTCAGCGGCGGTCATAGCGCCATCTTCCTTTCACTCCGACACCGGCAGGCCTAAGACGATTGTTCTCAGTCACCCAAAGCCCGGTGGACAAAACACGATTCGCGGTACCCGGCGTGGCCCGGTCCGCAGATTGGGCGCGTATAGGCGAGGCAAATTGCAAGAGCAAGCAAAAGTTTGAACTTTCTGCCCCAAACCCTTAGGAAAGAGGCAGTCGCCCTAAAAATCGGCCCTATGCGACATTCTTTCGATCTTGTCGCGCCGATGAAGCCACTTACATTCCCCAGTGACCATCACACATTCTGGTCAATCAGAAGTGATGGAGCCTTGGATCGCTTTATGATAGAGCGTCGCCAAGCGCCAAGAACGACGCGGTTCGAAATGGGCCGCACCCAGTGAAAGGAATATGAACATGACACTTGCTCTTAGCCGTCGCACGCTTCTCCTGGCAGGAACTGCAGCGTTGATCGCACGCCCCGCCATCGCAGAAGAACCGACCACCCACACTGTTGAAATGCTCAACAAAGACCCCGAAGATCCCAAGCAGCGCATGGTGTTCAAGCCTGCCTTCCTGATGGCGAACCCGGGCGATACGGTTCAATTCGTGTCCGCCGACAAAGGTCACAATTCTGAGGTCATCGAAGACATGATGCCCGAAGGTGCCGAAGGGTGGAAAGGCAAAATCAATGACGACATCGCTGTGACGCTCGAACAGCCGGGCTTCTACGGCTACAAATGTACGCCGCACGTGGGTACCGGCATGGTCGGCCTCATCGTCGTGCAGGGCGAAGGTATGATGGACAACCTGGAAGCGGCACAAGATGTGCGCCAGCGTGGTCAAGCGAAGAAGCGGTTCGAGGCGCTTTGGGAAATGGCCGAAGAAGCCGGCGTCCTGTCTGCTTAACAGCCACCACATTCAAATTGAAACGCCCGGGCCTGAATGGCGCGGGCGTTTTCTTTTGTGGCTTAGGTCGTGTGCGCCCAGCTGTAATTGAAACTGATCGAGATGCGATCATCCTCAGCCGGGTTCATCGGCACCTCATGGCGCAGCCAGCTTTCCCACAACAAAACATCCCCGGCCGCATGCTGCGCACGGTGAAACAGCCGCAGCTCTTCACGGGCATCTTTACGGCGCACGGGGGCTGCCATCATTCGCGCCGATCTTGGGTCTTCCAATTTTAACGCGCTCGTGCCATCGGGCATGGCCACATAGACCGTGCCGCTGATCACCGAATGGGGGTGCAGATGCGATCCATGCGCGCCACCCTCGGGCAGGATATTGATCCAGATGTCTTCAAGCTTCAGCGTCCCGCCATCCAGATCAAATTCCAGTTCCGCAACAAAGGCCGCCACATGGGCGTCCAGTGCCGTCACAATGTCAGCAAAGATAGGAAACCGCCACGGCAGGTCCGACAAAGAGGCATAGGACGTGTAACCCGGATAGCCGTTTTCTTCGCACCAGTCCTGCCCCGCCTCATCGTCTTCCGCAATGGAATAGCACGACGCTTCCAGTTCCTGCATGTCCACAGATGGCCCGTGATCGGACAAAGCCGCACGGTATAAGCGCGTCACAAAGAGAGATGTCAGATCAGCCATGGTGCGAACCGTACCAAGCGGACGCATTCTTTGAAAGAATGCGACCGAAATCTTTCAAAGATTTCGTGTCCCCGCTCAGGAAACAGAGGCCGCCAAAAGTGTTTCACGCAGCCACGGCATAGCCACCTCTTCGGGCATCTCATTGCCAGACGCGTCAAAAAAACCGCGTGTGCCCACCTGCTTGGCACCCAGTTCCACCAGCTTGTCCATCACCGTTTGGGAGCCAAAGTTGTAGGTGGCCGCAAACGTCTTGTCCCCAAGGCCGAACATAGCAAACTGAATGTTGCTGAGGTCAGGCTTTTCCGCCTGCAGCTTGTCGAAGAACGGGATCGCTGTGAACGGCAGGTCACCAGACCCAGTCGTGGCCACAACAAACACGTTGAGTGCGTCCTGGCTCAGATCGGCCGGGCCCATATCTTCAAGGCTCTGCACTTCGCACGCCACCTCACCGTCCAGTTCGTCCTTGAGATCATCGCAGAGGATTTCCGCCGTGCCGGTTTCGGTGCCGTATAGAAGACGAATTTGCATGGTCGCGTACCTTTAAGAATGGACATGTTGCCTGTGCTCGCCGCGCGGGCCGAGTCGGGTTGCAAGGGACAGTATCGTGCGCGCCCGCCAAATCAAGAGGACGCTTTGTCGATTTGATCAAAACCTGTCTGGGCTAAAGCAGGAAATATCCGTGTTGGACGGCCGCCCTGCCAAAATATCGGCCACCAGCCGACCTGTGGTGGCCCCCAGCGTAACGCCCAACTGGCCATGGCCTGTCGCGAAAGTAACGTTTTTATAGGCGTGTGTGCGCCCGATGATCGGGCGTGTGTCGGGCGTAAAGGGGCGGCGGCCCATGCGGCGTTCGGCCCCTGCGGTGTTCAGCCCCGGCAGAACGCGGTGCGCATGTTTGACCAATATATCCGCCCTGCGCCATTTGGGCGCGGCCCCCTCACCCGCGATTTCCACGGTGCCTGCCACAGCCAGCACACCGTCATGGGGTGTCATGCCGAACCCGCCTTTGGGGTAAAACACCGTATGCCTGAGGCCCGTGCCATGGTCCGGCAAGCCCGTCCAATACCCCATCAACCCCTCCACCGGCAGGGGTATCCCAAGATCACGGGCAAGCGCCTTCGATGCGGTGCCGCAAGCGATGACAACCTCACGCGCCTGCACAGGCTCCGCGCCCGCGATCCGCACTTTGGTCACGGTCTTGTCCACACGCTCAAACCCCGTGGCCCGGGCGGGGATGATCACGCCACCCCGTTCCACAAACGCATCAGTCAATTCGCGCACCAATCGCACGCAATCGCCAACATGGGACCAATCGCGCAAAATCGCGGCGTGCTGAAAATCAGACGCGATGGCGGGCTCCA
>JBCCAJ010000445.1:0-2656 GCA_039814845.1 Pseudomonadota bacterium
GGTATGATCAGGATCGGCGATGATCCGGTTGCGGGCGTCATAGGCAATCTTGGTCACTTCCGCCTCGATATGCGCGCGCACGGCCCCCATGGGATCCATGGATGCCAGATCGAAATGCTTGAGCATGTTGAGCATTAGGATCGCCGTCGCCCCTTGCCCGTTGGGTGGGTGCTCCAACAGTTCCATGCCCTTATAGATGCCCCCCACCGGATCGGTGGGCGTGCCTTCGGTCGCGGCGAAATCTTCCGCGGTGTGAACGCCGCCCATGGCTGTCAGCGCGGCCAGCATGTCGTCGGCGACCTCACCGGTGTAGAATGCATCGCGCCCATCCTTGGCCACCCGGCGCAGCACGTCTGCCTGACCGGGTGCGCGGAACATATCGCCCACGCCCAAGGGCGTGCCGTTCTTGGAGTAATGCGTGATGCCATGTCCGCTGAGGCATTCCCCATCGCCGGGCCAGTCATGGGCCACGCGCGGGGCCACGGGGATGCCCTCTTCGGCATAGCGAATGGCCGGGGCCAGCAACGCGTCGATCCCCAGTTTCCCGTATGCCTCACTCATCCGGCAGAACCCGTCCATCGCGCCCGGCACGGTCACGGCCTCTGGTCCGTTCAGCGGCACAGCCTTATGTCCCGCGGCACGCAATGCGTCTGCGTCGATGGCGCGCGGGGTGTGGCCCGATCCGTTGAAGCCCTTCACCTCATCACTGCCGGCCGTGTTGAAAAGTGCAAAGCAATCGCCGCCGATGCCTGTCATCTGCGGTTCGCAAAGGCCAAGTATCACCGCGCCCGCAATCGCCGCATCCATCGCGTTGCCGCCCCGTTCCAACACATCCACGGCGACCTTCGCCGCCAGAGGGTGCGAGGTGGCGCACATGCCATTTTGGGCCAGAACGCGGGATCGGCCGGGAAGGTGAAAATTGCGCATGTCTGAGAGCTTTCGATCGTTCGCTTTGATCGGCAACTTAGCATGTCAGTTTGGGATGGCCACACACCCACGCGTGATGTTTTGCGCTGGTTCCGCGGCAAGTCATTCTGTTGTCGGGGGGTAATGAACCTCGGCGCCGCGTACTGGGTGGGGGCTGTTAAACGCGGCGCCGAGGGAAGCTTTATGCAGCTACAAGACCGGGTATGACGTTGCATTCAGGCGTAACTTCGAAAGGAATGAGGCAAGAATGTGAAATTTCGCCCTGGCCGCTTTTTTTTGGGTTTTGCATGACGTGTGTTGCGGTTGCATAAGAGGCCGCTTTTCAGCCCTAACGGGATGCCTCGCCCTGGGGTTTCCGTATTCTTACTGGGAACTGAAATTCAAACCAGTTCAGTGGCTTGGTTCCTGCGGCTGCCGCTTTCATGACTGACGAAACCGTCAACCCGACCGAGGTGCCAACGTCATCAGCTGATCCCGGCGCGCGTCAGATCGAAGGTCAGGTACGTGCAATTCCCGAGGGCCTGTCTTTCATAGGTCAATCTGTCCACCTGAGACCGAATGAGGAACCACCCAAAACCGCCTTCAGGCAAATCGCTAAAATCTACGTCAATATCGGGCAGCGTGCCGTCGGGAACCTCCCCCCCCGGCATCGGCTCACCCTGATCCGTGACTTCAACCACCATGGTGGAGCCGCTGATATCTATGGCACAGCGCACGTCCCCTTTGCCCGTATCACGATAGGCATGTTCGGCAATATTGTTGAAAAGTTCTGCCATGACAATTTCAACCCGGCCGATGAAATCGTCCTTAAATGAGGCCTCAGCCATAGCATCCCGAATGTCAGACAGCGCTGCGCGCGTTGATGTATTATCTGACTGAAACCGCGCCTTGTAGAGACGCGACCGAGCGCCGCCTGGCGGCTTTTCTTTTCGTCCAAAAGGTGCCGCTTGCATGCTCACGAAGCGCGGCCCGCGCCCGTTTCCATCCCCGTTTCCATCCCGGTATCCACGACCGTTGCGGCCTCAATATCCTTGTAGATCGTGAACACCGAATCCATACGTGTGAGGCGAAACACCTTGTCCACGTCGGGGTTGAGTGCGGCCAGATCCATCTTCCGCCCCTGGCCCAGATGCTTCATCGACGACACAATCGCCCCAAGCCCGCTGGAATCCACAAAGCGCACATTGCCCAGGTCCAATACAACGCGATCTGGTCCATCCGCGGTTGCAGCGCGCACGGCGTCTTTGAATTGGATCGCACTGGCGGCATCAATGCGGTCGGCCATAGGTGTCAGGACCTGTGCAGCATCGGTTTCTTTTGTGTCGAGTTCCATTTGGTGTTCACCCTCCTTTTGATTTCGCGCAAGCTAGGGTGAAATCCTTACGATTCAGTATTCAACCGGGGTCCGACCCGCAGGGAGGCAATGATGAAGAACGTGGTGATCGCGGGTGCGGCCCGCACGCCGATGGGTGGTTTTCAGGGCGATTTCGACGGGGTGGAGGCCTCTGTCCTGGGCGGGGCTGCGATCAAAGCCGCGTTGGAGGGTGCCGGGCTGGACACTGTAGATGAGGTGCTGATGGGCTGCGTACTGCCCGCGGGGCAAGGTCAGGCGCCGGCGCGGCAGGCGGGATTTCATGCGGGTTTGTCTGATGAGGTGCCGGCCACGACGCTAAACAAGATGTGTGGGTCCGGCATGAAGGCCGCGATGATCGCCTGTGATCAGATCGCA
>JBCCAJ010000486.1:0-2174 GCA_039814845.1 Pseudomonadota bacterium
AGGGCGACCATCATCACACTGAACGCCCGGCGCGTGGCGACATGGGCGCTGCGGCGGCTGCGGACCCAGACGAAGACGGCGTAGGACAGCAGGACGTAGCCCCAAATGCGATGGATAAACTGCACCAGACCTGCGTTTTCAAAGAAATTCCGAATGCCCAGATCCGGCATCCAAAACTCAAGCGGAAGGAAAGACCCGCCCATAAGCGGCCAATCGGTAAACGACCGGCCCGCATCAATCCCCGCCACAAGCGCACCCAGCAGGATCTGCACGGCAGTGAAATGCAGCACCCCACCCGCCATCGCGACCATTCGGCGTTCGCCATCACGACGCGCCTGCATCAAGTCGCGTTCTGAACGAGAGAGCTTAAGAACATACCACGTGATCAGGCCAAGGATCACGAATGCCAGCCCAAGATGTACCGCCAACCGGTAGCTGGCCACATCGAGCATGGTGCCGGTGAGGCCAGAGGACACCATCCACCAGCCAATCGCCCCCTGAAGCCCGCCAAGCGCACCAATCAGGAACAGCCGCCCGCTCCAGCCCTGAGGCATTTTGCGGGTCGCCAGCAGGCCAAAAAACCCGATCGCCCAGACCAGCCCGATCACGCGCCCAAGCTGTCGGTGGCCCCATTCCCACCAATAGATCACTTTGAACTCTTCAAGGGTCATGCCCTTGTTTTGCAACTGATATTCCGGGATGGCGCGGTATTTTTCGAACTCGGACTGCCAATCGGCGGCGTTCAAGGGCGGGATTGCACCGGCGACCACATTCCATTCGGTGATTGACAACCCACTGTCTGTCAGCCGCGTCAGCCCGCCCACCACGATCATCAAAACCACCAGAGCAAACAGCACGATCAGCCAAGCCCGCGCCAGCCCCCGCGATCCGCCGCGCCCTTGATCAATAACGCCGGTCTTGGGCTGCGCACGAGCCGTGGCGTCAGAGGAGACCTCTTCGAAAATACTGCGTTTGGGGCTCATGGTTTGGATGTGGTCCTGACTTTTATCCTGCGCGGACAGTATGCGGTGGCACCGTCTGCTTCAAGAGAGGTGATAGCCCGCCTATTTGTCCTTCCAACGCACCATTTGCCGCAGCACACCGTGCAACATTTGCACGTCTGCGCGCGTCAAAGGCATCCGGCTCCACATATTGCGCAGGTTGGTCTTCATATTGGCGGCTTTGGCCTCGGGAAAAAAGAACCCGGCTTGGGTGAGCGTTTCTTCGTAATGCGTTGATAAACTGTCGATATCGGCGTGGTTGGCCCAGTCGGCCTGGGCCATTTCCATCCGCTCAGCGGCGACCTCTTCGCGCTCTCGCCGCCATTCATAGGCTGTCAGCAACACGCATTGCGCAAGGTTGAGCGATGGAAACTCTGGGTTCACCGGCACATTGATGATCGCGTTGGCCCGGGCGATATCGTCGTTTTCCAACCCCGCGCGTTCCGGCCCAAACAGCACGCCCACCCTCTGGCCGCTGGCGATTTTTTCAGCCGCCATCTGCATCGCGCGTTCCGGCGTCACCACGGGCTTCGTAAGGCCACGCGCCCGTGCCGTGGTGGCAAAGACCATCTCACAATCGGCCAGCGCCCCAGCCGTTGTGTCGGTCAGTTGCGCCTCATCCAGCAGCCGCCCCGCCCCGCTGGCCATCGCCACAGCCTTGGAATTAGGCCAGCCGTCTCGTGGGGCCACAACCCGCATCGCATCCAGCCCGAAATTCCACATGGCCCGCGCCGCCGCCCCGATGTTTTCGCCCATCTGCGGGCGGACCAGAACAAATACCGGTTGATCAGGGGTCGTTGGCATGGGGTGGGCTCCTTTCCCAAGCCCCTACCCGGCTTTGCCGGGACTGAAAAGACCGGATGGACAGCGGGCACAGATGGCCGCTATAGGGGCTCCAAGGCAGAGGGGGCGGCCATGGAAGACGCAGACACACCACAGATATACCTGATCACCCCCCCGGAGATCGAACTCAGCCGCTTTCCCGCGCAATTGGATGATGTTTTGAAGGCCCACGATGTGGCCTGCGTACGGCTTGCGCTCTCCACCCATGATGAGGCGGAGCTGTCTCGCGCTGCCGATGCCTGTCGTGAGCTGACCCATGCGCGCGATGTGGCGCTGGTCATCGAAACCCATTTCGTGCTGGCCGAACGGCTTGGGCTTGATGGTGTGCAT
>JBCCAJ010000222.1:0-5213 GCA_039814845.1 Pseudomonadota bacterium
AGGCGGCGTGTTTCATGCCCATATAGATTACGATGACCTGGCTACCTTGGGCGATCGCCTCCCAATTCAAAGAAGAGGGCGTTGCGCCCGACTGATCATGGCCCGTGATAAAACTCACAGACTGGTTTACATCGCGATGGGTGACCGGAATGCCCGCATAGGCCAGCCCGCCAATCCCTGCGCTGATGCCCGGGATGATGCGAATTGGAACGCCGTGTTGCACCAGCGTTTGCGCCTCTTCCCCACCACGGCCAAAAACGAACGGATCCCCTCCCTTGAGGCGCAGAACACGCTTGCCGTCCCGCGCCAGATCGACAAGCCGCAATGAGATATCGCGCTGCTTGGCGGAGGGTTTACCACCCCGCTTGCCCGCGTAGATCAGTTCTGCCTGTGGGGCCCAATCCAGGACGCTTTCCTGCACAAGCGCATCATAAACCACCATATCGGCCTGCCGCAGCGCATTCAGGCCATGCAGCGTCAGAAGCCCCGGATCACCGGGGCCTGCGCCACAAAGCCAGACCCAGCCGGGCTCCATCTTGGGCCAGTCGTTATCGGGAAGGGGTGTCGTCATGGGCCTGTTATGCCGTGATCGCGGCACCGGGGAAAGACCAACTGCGACCTTCCCCCCAGCTCTGTGCGACAAATCTTGCTGCGTTTTGCTGATTGCCGCCACCAGCGCGGCCCCTATAGTCCCGCGCATGGGTCGCAAACCAGATAAAGAACTCCGTCGTGGCTGGACCACGGGCGCCTGCGCCACCGCGGCCACGCGGGCCGCGCTTATGGGGCTTTGGGGGGAAGGGCGACCGGACCGCGTGCGCATCACTTTGCCCAAAGGCGAACGCCCCGTGTTTGAGATTGCCCATTGGGATCAGGGGCCGGGCTGGGTTGAAGCGGGGGTGATCAAGGATGCAGGCGATGATCCCGATGTCACCCACGGCGCCCTGATCGTGGCGCGGGTGGGGCCGTCGTCTGGCGGGGTGCAGTTTGCAGCAGGCGAAGGCGTGGGGCAGGTCACCAAACCCGGCCTGCCCATTCCCCCAGGGGAGCCCGCGATCAACCCGGTGCCGCGTCAAATGATGGCGCAGACAGTAGATGAGATGTCCAAGAGGTTGCTGCAAATCCCTGATATTGCAATTGAAATATCGGTTCCAGGTGGTGCGAAAATCGCTGAGAAAACCTGGAACCCCCGCCTGGGGATCAAGGGTGGTTTGTCGATCCTTGGCACCACAGGGATTGTGCGACCATTCTCTTGCGCGGCCTGGATCGCCTCGATCCATCGCGGAATTGATGTGGCCCGCGCCGAAGGGCTGATCCATGTGGCGGGCTGCACTGGTGCGACCAGTGAAAAAACCGTGCAATCGCATTACGGCCTGCCCGATCACGCGATGCTGGATATGGGCGATTTCGTGGGCGGTATGCTCAAGTATCTGGCCCGCCACCCTGTGCCGCGCCTGACCATAGGGGGTGGAATTGGCAAGCTGACAAAGCTTGCGCAAGGCGCGCGAGATCTGCATTCGGGCCGGTCTCAGGTGGATTTTGCAGGCTTGGCAGAGGTGCTGGGCGATCCAACGATCCTAAACATGAATACAGCCCTAGAGGTATTTGAAAACAAAGGGGAAGTGCATGCAAGGTGGGTGGCGAAAAACGCTTTGAAGACTGCACGTGCCATGGCCCCGGACACGGAGATTGACATTCTTGTCATGAACCGGCGGGGCGATATTGTTGCGCAGGCGGGGTTATGACGCTTCTGTTGCTGGCCGGAACCCGTGAAGCACAAGAGATCGCCTGCGTTTTGAAGGCAGAGGGCCGTGACGCGGTTGCCTCTCTGGCCGGGGTCACCCGCGCGCCAATCAATCTGGGGCTGGAGACACGCCGCGGCGGATTTGGCGGCGAAGACGGGTTTCGCAAAGAGGTTCTTTCGCGCGGTATTACCGCCGTTCTTGACGCCACGCACCCGTTTGCACATCGCATATCGGGCCGCACGGCGCGGATTTGTACCGAAATGGGCGTGCCCTACTGTCAGCTTTTGCGTCCCGCCTGGGTGCCGGAAGAGGGGGATCTATGGACCGTCGTGGCCCGAGAAGAGGATGTGGCCGCGCTCGTTACCCCCGGGCAGACGGTGTTTTTGGCCACGGGTCGCCAAACGCTGGACCGCTTTGCGAACCTGCCTCATGCGCGGATCATTTGTCGCCAGATTGACCCGCCCGAGAAGCCGTTTCCGTTTCCCAATGGTGAGTTCCTTGTGGGGCGGCCACCCTTTCCGGTAGACCGGGAAGTTGACTTGTTTCAGTCCCTTGGCGTGGATTGGTTGGTCGTGAAAAACGCAGGCGGAGACGCATCAAAAACCAAACTGACCGCCGCGCGGCAATTGGCAATCAACGTGGCCATGATCGCCCGTCCGAAGCAACCAGACGGCACCAAGGCGACCACCGTCGAGGAGGCGCTGCAATGGGTGGCCGCATTATGACGGGACGTATCATCGAGACGCTGGACGATGTGGAAGAGGGGGCGGAATACCTCGCCCAAATCTGCCCGCGCATGGCTGAGGCGCGCCGCTTATGCGGCACGCTCCCCTTGCGGCGGAAACCCGAAGGATTCGCGCAGCTTCTGAATGCCATTGTCGGGCAACAGGTCTCCACCGCCTCGGCGGCTGCGATTTGGAAGCGGATTGAGGAGGCGGGGTTAACGGAGCCCACGCAAGTCCTCATGGCAACGGAAGATGATCTGCGCGCGGTTGGGCTAAGCCGGCAGAAGATCCGCTACGCCTATGCGTTGGCTGAAAAAAACATTAATTACAACGCCTTGAAAGTCAAAGCTGATAAAGACGTCGTGGCCAAACTGGTCGAAGTGCCTGGCATCGGCACTTGGACGGCCGAGATTTACGCCATGTTCTCGCTGGGCCGCGCGGATGTTTTTGCCCATGGCGATCTTGCCCTGCAAGAGGCCGCCAAGACGCTTTACAACCTTCCCGAACGGCCCAAGGAAAAACAAATGGGCGAAATGGCCGAAGCGTGGTCCCCTTGGAGATCGGTTGCAGCGCGCATTCTATGGGCCTACTACCGAGTGGATAAAGGCCGGGAAGGGATCTGATGACACGAGTTTTGCAAGCCGGGCGCAAAGGCCCGCATTCTGGGGAAACGCGGTCTATCGTGGTGTTCCTGCATGGCTACGGGGCCAACGGGGCCGACCTTCTTGGCATCGCGGATGTGCTGATGGAACATCTGCCCGACACGTTGTTTGTCGCCCCCGACGCGCCGGAATCCATCCCGATGATGCCATCCGGCCTGCAATGGTTTCCGATCCCTTGGATTGACGGATCATCTGAAGAAGAATCAGAGCGCGGGCTGATGGCCGCGTCGGAAGATCTGAACGCGTTTCTGGATGCGCTCATGGTCGATGAAGACGTGCTGCCGGAACAGGTGGTTTTATTCGGCTTTTCCCAAGGTACGATGATGGCGCTGCATGTGGCCCCGCGCCGCGAAGACCCGATCGCCGGGATTGTGGCCTTCTCGGGCCGGTTGCTGGCGCCAGAGCTGCTGAAGGATGAGGCGGTCAGCCGCCCGCCCATCCTACTGGTGCATGGTGATGCCGATGACGTGGTTCCGCCCAAGTCCCTGCCAGAAGCCGCCGAGGCGCTCCAAACGGCTGGCTGGCAGGATGTCTATGCCCACGTCATGAAAGGAACCGCCCATGGGATCGCGCCGGACGGCCTTCAGGTGGCGCTGGCCTTCATGCGCGATAAGCTGGGTCTCTGATGGCCCCCCATTGTCACGCGCGCCATTTCTGACTATCCCGGCCTGACCGTTAAAAGGGGCCTCAAGGGACGGGGTATGGGCCAGGTTTTCAAATGGCTGTTTCGCATCGCAGGCGGCATGGTTGCTTTGACCGTGCTGACCGTTCTGGTGCTTTACTTCCTGCTGTCCCGGTCGCTGCCGATCTATGACAAGGACATGCAAGTCACCGGCATTACGGCCCCGGTGGAGATTGTGCGCGACAACGCCAACGTGCCCCATGTGTTCGGGCAAACGGATGCTGACAGTTTCTTTGGGCTGGGCTATGTCCACGCGCAGGATCGGTTGTGGCAGATGGTGATGCTGCGGCGCACCGCACAGGGGCGGCTGTCTGAGATTTTCGGGACACAGACAGTGGATATCGACATGCTGATGCGCCGGCTCGATCTCTACCGTCATGCGCGCACATCCGTCGATGTGCAGGATGCCCGTACCAAAGAGGCCCTTCGCGCCTATGCCGCCGGCGTCAATGCGCGACTGCGAGAGATCAATGAAGAGGCCCGCGGCAAGGGCGCGCCGGAGATGTTTATCTTCAACCCCGCCCTGTCACCGTGGCAGCCCGCCGATTCCATTGCGATTGTGAAGCTGATGGCGGTCACGCTGTCCGGTCATCTGGAAGAAGAGGTTCTGCAGGCCCGCGCCTCCACCTTGGTAGATGAGGTGCGGTTGCGCGATATCATGCCGCTGTCCCCCGGTGCGGCGGTTGCCGATTTGCCCGACTATTCCAGCCTTTTTCCCGGGCTTGGCACACGGCGCGTGGCCTCCACCACGGGCGATCATGCTTTGTCACCTTTTGCCAAACGGGGCTTTGCGGGCGCGTCCAATGCCTTTGCCGCTGCACCCAACCGCTCTGCCACGGGCGGTACGATTCTGGCCAATGACCCCCATCTGGGCTTTTCCGCGCCTGCGATCTGGTATCTGGCGCGGGTTGAGCTGGCGACGGGCGGGGTGATCGGTGGCACCATTCCCGGCGCGCCCCTTGTGATGGCGGGTCGCAGCAATGCGCTAGGCTGGGGGATCACGGCGTCTTACATGGATGACCAGGATGTCTTTATTGAGAAACTGAATCCTGAAAATCCTGATCAGTACCTCGCGCCGGAAGGGTTCAAGCCATTCCGGACGGAAAACACCATCATCCGCATTGAGGGTCTCGACCCCGTCACGCTAACCTTGCGCTGGACGGACAATGGCCCGGTGCTGCCCGGCACGCATTACAACCTCGCGGACGTGACGCCGCCGGGGCATGTGGCCGCGCTGTCTTGGACGGCGCTTTCGGGCAGCGACACCTCGATGACCGCCGCGATGGCGTTGATGCGGGCCAGGTCCGTGGAGGAGGGACTCCGTTCGGGCCGGTTTTTCGTGGCGCCCACGCTGAACCTGATGCTGGCGGACCGCGAAACCATTGCGATGAAAACCATCGGC
>JBCCAJ010000067.1:0-9800 GCA_039814845.1 Pseudomonadota bacterium
AAGACGCCCGGCGACAAGCTTTAAACTCGAAAGGACATCATCATGGCAAAAGTTGCATTTTTAGGCCTTGGCGTCATGGGCTACCCGATGGCGGGCTACCTGCAAAAGGCGGGCCATGAGGTGACTGTTTACAACCGCACCACGGCCAAGGCTGAAAAGTGGGTTGGCGAGTACGGCGGGTCCCATGCCACAACCCCGAGGGAGGCGGCGACCGGCGCTGACTTCGTGATGGCCTGTGTGGGCAATGATGACGACCTGCGCAGCGTCTGCACAGGCGAAGATGGGGCTTTTTCTGGTATGGCCTCGGGGGCGATTTTTGTGGACCACACGACTGTTTCCGCAGCGGTCACAAAAGAGCTTTATGCAGCAGGCCGAAATGCTGGCATCTCCTTGGTCGATGCGCCCGTATCAGGCGGTCAGGCCGGAGCCGAAAACGGCCAGCTTGTCGTCATGTGTGGGGGCGATGACGCGGCCTATGCTGCCGCCGAGCCGCTGATTGACGCCTATGCCAAGAAATGCGTGCGCCTGGGCGAAAGCGGCGCAGGGCAGCTGACGAAGATGGTCAACCAGATCTGCATCGCAGGCCTTGTGCAGGGCCTGTCCGAAGGGCTGCACTTCGCGGAAAAAGCGGGCCTTGATGGGCGCGCCGTGGTCGATGTGATCGGCGGTGGTGCGGCGGGCAGCTGGCAGATGGTGAACCGTTTTGAGACGATGCTGGATGATCATTTCGAACATGGATTTGCGGTGGACTGGATGCGCAAGGACTTGAACATCTGCCTGTCAACCGCAGATGAAAACGGCGCGAGCCTGCCTGTCACGGCATTGGTGGATCAATACTACAAAGACGTGCAGAAAATGGGCGGCGGCCGGTGGGACACATCGAGCCTGTTCAAACGTTTGCGCAAGCTGGACGGGTGAAAGCTTTGTGCCTCCGGCGGGGATGTTTACCGGCCAAAAGAAGCACAATGCCCATTGCTTCTTTTGGCTGCAAATATCCCGGGGGGCGCCAAAGGCGCGGGGCAGAGCCCCACTACCCTAGGCCACCAAGAAACGCTGTGGCCGCCTCGCCCAGCGCTGTCGACACATAGCCCCCTTCTTGGACGCAAACGAGCGGGAGCCCCTGACCGGCAATTGCCGCAGCCATCTGTTCAAAGCCGGGCGTGGTGACCCTGAGCGCCTGAAAGGGATCGGCCTCATGCGCGTCGAGGCCAAGCGCCACCACGATCACATCCGCACCATGTGCGCGAATTGCAGCAAAAGCCTGATCCAGCGCTGACAACATCGCGTCAGTGCCTGACCCCATGGCCAGCGGCAGATTGAGGTTTGCCCCCTCCCCCTCCCCTTCACCGGTTTCCCCGGCATAGCCCCAGAAGAACGGGTAGAACGCGGTCGGATCGGCATGGATCGACACCGTTAGAACGTCGCCACGCGCGTAAAAAATGCCTTGCGTGCCGTTGCCATGATGCACGTCCACATCCAAGATCACCGGTCGCTGCCCTGCATCGAGCAGCGCCTGCGCGGCGATGGCGGAATTGTTGAGAAAACAAAATCCGCCCGCTTGATCGGCATAGGCATGATGACCCGGTGGGCGGCAGAGCGCATAGGCCGCCCGCTCCCCGCGCAGCACGGCGCGTGTCGCGGCCAAAGCCGTTTGCGCTGACCAATAGGCGGAACCCCAGGTTTCTGCCGAAATCGGGCAGGCGGTATCGGCCTGATGAAAGCCTGCCTGCCCCACAGCGCCCGTCGGATAGCCATCGGCGCGCGACCTTGGGTGCACATTGGGGATCACCTCCTCCCCCGCGCCGGGCAAGTCCCGCCAGCGCGCATGAATGGTCTGCAAAAACGTCAGATAGGCGGCATCATGGACCGCCTCAATCGGGGCCATGCCTGCATCGTCCGGGGTGTCGAACACGCAACCTGCGGCCACAGCCCCCCGTTTCAGCACATCCACCCGAAGCGGCACTTCCCGGCTTGGCTGCATACGCCCTGCCACGAGAAAATTTTTTGGCGCGTGCAGGCTTTGCCTCTCATCCAGAAATGCTTTCATAGCGCGCCCCTTCGACCCGTTGTCTTGGCCAGCCTGGCCAGTGTACTCTTGCGCCACAAGGACGCAATGAAAGAGCCGCCCCATGTGCCAAGGCGCGCGACATGAATGACATGACACTCAGCGGATCTGCGGCGCGCGCGCTCAGCATACTGGAGCTGACATTGGAACACGGGCCAGTGACGCCCGCGCATCTGACAGAGCTCAGCGGGCTGAGCCGCACGGCCGTGCACCGGGCCATTCACGCCCTTATTGACAAAGGCTTCCTTCGATATCAATTGGGTAAGGCCCACGTCATTGTCACAGCGCGGCTGCAGGCGCGACTCGAAGGGGCGTTTTTCAGTCCTGCGGGCCTTGATGCTTTGTCGCGCGCGATTGATGAGGCGATCAAGGGCAGACGGTTGCATTGTGACATCGGTGTGCTGGACCGGGATGGTCCCTTCCAGATCGTGGAAAGCACCCAATCTGAGATTGACCGCGACGAGAGCTTTTTCGAAAGCGAATTGGTCTCTGTCCTTTTGTCCCGGTTTGAGCCGGTGGAAGTGACACGCATCACCGCCCGTATCCTGCGCGACAGCCCAGACGGTACGAAGGTCGACCCCGATTTTCTGGACCGTTTTCGATTGGCGCAGTACCAGGGATATCTTTGGAACGCGGATTTGGGCTCTCTGTCTGTGCGGTTAATGAGCGATGGGGCCAGCGCGCTGGCGATCCGCCTCTCTCCGCGGCAAGAGCGTCGACTGAACAGCAAAGAAGCCACCACCGCACTGGCCGCAATGCACAACGCGTTGCCTGACATCTTTCCACGTGCGGATCAACTCAATCTTTGATCCACTCTGCGAACGCACCTCTCTTGCGAACGGTCCATATTTTGTGCGACACGCTCGGTCAGCACCCGAACCGAAGCGCGTCCGAAAACAAACGTCGAGACGTTTTCGCGCAGGCCATATCGTTGAACTTACACAGCCAGAGTGATCCGGCCGCCCCTCATGAGGACCCGCTTGATGACCAAAGCCATGCCGCTCAGCCGCCGCACCTTTCTCAGCGGCACGATCAGCCTCGCCGCCCCGTTTATCGCCACATACGCGCGGGCGTCCTCTGGCGTGCTCAACATTCTGATGTGGTCTGATTACTTGCCAGAGTCGTTTCTTGCAGGCTTTTCCGCAGAGACCGGCATCACTGTCAATCATCGCGCGATCGGGTCCAACGAGGAAATCCTCGAAGTGATAGAGGAAACCGGTGGCGCAGGGTTTGACCTGATCAGCCCGACCAACCAACGGGCCCTGCAATGGGCGCCGCTAGACCTGCTGCAACCTTTCGACCTGTCCCGTGTGAAGCTCGACGACGTGAATCCTGCGATGCTCAAGATCGGCACAGATGACTGGAACTTTGATGAGGCGGGGACCCACTGGCTTCCGCATATCTGGGGCACCGAAGGCATTGCCTATCGCACCGATCGCTGGACGCCGGACAGCGACAGGATGCCCAGCTATGGGGATGTCTGGTCAGAGGCGCTGGCCGGGGCGACCATGGGCCGGGCGCAATCCATGCTGGTGGGTGCGGGTCTTTACCTGGAAGCCATAGATGAAATGGAGCCCGGATCGGTGTGGGCCGCCTACACCGATGAAGACAAAATGCGCCGTGTCTGGACCCAGATCACAGGTTGGGCCATTGCCCGCAAGACCCGGATCAATCGGCTCTGGAATGACGCTGAAACCCAACGGTCGGCCTTGTTGGGTGATGATGTCACGCTGGGCCAGACATGGGATGGCCCACCGCTCGCACTCAAATCCCAAGGGGAGCCCGTGCACTATCAAGCCCCTGCCGAAGGGGCCATGGCCTGGGTGGACGGGCTTGCCATGCCCAAAGCCACCCAGAACGTAGAGGCTGTTTACGCCTTCATCGAATATGCCTATCGCCCGGAAAATGCGGGGCTCGCCACGCAAAGCCACGGCTACAACTCGCCCGTGTTGGGCGCAGACAAGTATGCCGGTGAAACCTATGCCCGCAATTTTGCCGAAGCCTATCCGGGGGACAGCCTGTCGCGCCTCAACCCCTGGCCGGGTGAGGCGCCGTGGTATGCTGCCCTGCGCGCGGAATTTGTCGGCAAGTTCAAGGCCGCCTGAGGGAGCGATCAACACTCAAACACGGGCGCGTCTTGCTCTTGGTCGAGGGGCATAGTTGCGTTACTATTGAATGGTGATTCAATGAAAAGAGCGCGCCATGAAACCGATCCAACCTCAAGAACGCAAGGTCGCCAATATCTTCGATAACAGCGCCTTCACCAACTACGATGAGGCAGGTGAAAGCGGCACCTCTTTCATTCAGCTCAACCCAAATGCCAAGCAGGATATCGGTTTCTATATCTACCGCATGGCCCCCGGAGCCCGATCTACCCCACATCGCCATGGCGGTGCGGAGGAGTTTCTGATCGTCCAAGGGGAACTGATCGACAACGATGGCACCGTCTATAAACCGGGGGATGTCGTCTGGCTGGATGGCGGGACCGAGCACACGTCGCATACAGAGACGGGTTGCATCGTTGCTGTCTATTCCGAAGCGGAGGAATACGCGCCCGGCAGTTAAAGCGTTTTCTGCATCAAGACCAAATCCAGCGCGCGGCCGAATTTTTGGCCGACACCGGGCATACGGCCCACGTCTTCAAAGCCCAGCCGCGCATGGAAAGCGATGGCCGCGTCGTTTTCGCCGCTGATCCCGGCGACCAGCGCGGTTGCCCCGCCACTGCGCGCGGCGGCCTCTACTTCGGTCATGAGTTTGCGCCCGACACCGCCGCCAGACGCCCCCTCGCCCAGCATAACGGATGTCTCCAGCGTCCGCGCATAGCCCGGTCCAGAACGAAAATTAGAGGACGCGGCAAACCCAAGGACACCTGCCTCTTCCTGCGCCACGTGAACACTCAAGCCCCCGACGTTTCGCGCTTCAATGTAGGCCACGACTTCAGCGATGGTTTTTTCATCCGTGGTGAACGTGACGGTCGTCTCGCGAATGTAATGGTTCCAGATCTCGGCGATTGCGTCCGCGTCCGAGTGGGCAGCCGGACGGATGATCACGGCAACACCCGCGGGCCGAAAGGTGTCGAAAACTCCGCACGGAACCCTGCAGTGCCTGTTTCGAAAACCAGACGCGCATCGTCCATTGGGCCGATCATATCGCGCAACTCCGTCACGTTTGGATGGCTTACGACGAAGTTTTCCAGCCTGCACCCGGACGGTGCCAACCGCGCAGCCGGGTGATCGGACCCATTCCACTGCATAACCGCAGGGTGGCCGTTTTCAAACGGCAACTGCCCGTTTTCCGGCACCGCCATGCGCCAGGTCAGATTGCCCCGAACCATATCCACCGGCACGCCCACAGCTGGCTGCCTTGCAACATGAGCATCCAGATCGTCCGAGCGGCAAATCCAGTTCGTCAGCCGCGCGAACCCTTCAAAGCGATCCAGATCAAACCACCTTGGATAGGCGGGTTTGGGCGCGGACGGGTCAATAGCGATCACTTCAAGATACAGCCCATCTTCCAGCCCCAGCAGCATGTTATGCGTGCCATAGCGCGGGTGCTGTCCGCCCGGTTGAAGGCTGACGCCAAGCGCGGCTTCCACGGCTTCACGGCCTTCCTCCAGCGTCTCGCAGGCAACGGCTAGGTGATCGAGTTCCAGCATAGTTTGACCTTTGGGATGGTTTCAACTTGGCGTCACCCTACGCCCCGCTGCGCCCGCGTGCCAGCCGGAACGGCGCGTCAGCTGACAAGCGCTGTCAGCGCCCAAAACGTGACGCCCACAGTCGGGAAAAATGTACCCGCAAAGCCCACCGATCGCAGCAGCGGGCTGCGATGGCACCCCACCCAGAACAGCACCCGCGCCGCGCCAAAGCCCAACCCCAGCGCGATGATCACCCCAGGGCCGGCAGGCCCAAGGATGACCGCAGCAGCCGGCCAAATCGCAGCGGCGAGCACCAGTTGTTCGACAGTGTTTTGCAGCACCTGGCGGTCCAGTTCTCCGGCCTCCGACAGCGACCCCATACCGCTACCTGCCTCAAAGAACCGCCGCATAGCGACACGCATGACCATCGCCATCATCACGAGGCCTGGGGCGAGATACGCCGTCATGATCGTCGGGATCAGGGCAAACACCGGGATTTGCACGAAAAGCGCCGCACCCACCAAAAGGGCGACGGACCAGATAAGTCCAATCCCTGCCCCAAGAAACACGGTCCGTTTGACGCTCATCGTCCCGGCCTCATCTTTTCAAAGAAAATGCATGGCCGAGGCCGCGCCATCAGGCCCGCGCTTCACGGATCAGGCGCAGGATATCCTCTGCCGCTTCGGGGATATTGGTGCCGGGACCAAAGATCGCCTTCACGCCCGCGCCCATCAGGAAATCATAGTCCTGCTGCGGAATGACCCCACCGCAGATCACGATGATATCCTCAGCTTCCTTATCCTTCAGCGCATCAATCAATTGCGGTGCAAGGGTTTTATGCCCCGCCGCCTGACTGGAAATACCCACGACATGCACGTCATTGTCCACGGCATCCTGCGCGGCCTCATCCGGCGTCTGGAAGAGCGGCCCAACATCCACGTCAAAGCCGATATCGGCAAAGGCCGTCGCGATCACCTTGGCCCCACGGTCATGACCGTCCTGACCCATCTTCACCACCAGCATGCGCGGGCGGCGGCCTTCATCTTCTGCGAATGTCTCAACCGAGTTCTGGATCTGCGCGAAGCCCTCATCGCCTTCATAGGCCTTGCCATAAACACCCGCCAAGGTCTTCACCTCGGCCCTGTGACGGCCGAATTCCTTCTCCAGCGCCATGCTGATTTCACCAACGGAGGCCCGCGCCCGTGCGGCCTCAACCGCGCCTTCCAGCAGGTTGCCACCTTCCGCCGCGCGTCGGGTCAGTTCATCCAAAGCCGCCTGACAGGCCGCTTCATCCCGGCTCGCGCGGATTTTTTCCAACCTGGCAATCTGCGCCTCGCGCACCGCATTGTTGTCAATCTCCAGAATGTCGATCGGGTCCTCTTTGTCTTTGCGGTACTTGTTGACGCCCACGACCACCTCATCACCACGGTCGATCATCGCCTGCCGGGTGGCGGCACTTTCCTCAATCCGCAGCTTGGGCATGCCGGAGGCGACGGCCTTGGTCATGCCGCCCATTTCATCCACCTCAGTGATCAATTCCCACGCGGCTTCGGCCAATTCGGCGGTCAACGCCTCCACATAGTAAGATCCTGCCAGCGGATCGACCACGTTGGTCACGCCCGTTTCTTCTTGCAAAATCAACTGCGTATTCCGCGCGATCCGAGCAGAGAAATCAGTGGGCAGCGCGATGGCTTCATCCAGGGCGTTGGTGTGCAGTGACTGCGTGCCACCCAAAACCGCACTCATCGCTTCATAGGCGGTGCGGATGACGTTGTTATAGGGGTCTTGTTCTTGCAAGGACACGCCCGAGGTTTGGCAATGGGTCCGCAACATCTTGGAGCGTTCATTCTGCGCCCCCAAATCATCCATGATCCGATACCACAGCATCCGGGCCGCGCGCAGCTTGGCGGCCTCCATGAAGAAATTCATGCCTATAGCAAAGAAAAAGCTGAGACGGCCCGCGAACTTGTCCACATCCATGCCCCGCGCCATCGCGGTTTTGACGTATTCTTTGCCGTCGGCCAGCGTGTAGGCCAGCTCCTGCACCAGGTTCGATCCTGCCTCCTGCATGTGATAACCGGAGATGGAGATGGAGTTGAATTTGGGCATCTCATTAGAGGTGTATTCGATGATATCTGCAATGATCCGCATCGACGGCTCTGGCGGATAGACATAGGTGTTGCGCACCATGAATTCCTTCAAAATATCGTTCTGAATGGTGCCAGACAGCACGGATTTTTCATGCCCCTGCTCTTCGCCTGCCACGATGAAACTGGCCAAAACCGGGATCACCGCACCATTCATCGTCATAGAGACCGACACCTTATCCAGCGGGATACCATCGAACAGGATTTTCATATCCTCGACGCTGTCAATGGCCACACCGGCCTTACCCACGTCACCTACGACGCGTTCATGATCGCTGTCGTAGCCCCGGTGGGTGGCCAGATCGAAGGCAACAGAGACACCCTGCTGACCGGCGGCCAGGTTGCGGCGGTAAAACGCATTGGACTCCTCAGCCGTCGAAAACCCCGCATATTGCCGGATCGTCCAGGGACGACCGGCATACATCGTGGCCTTCACCCCGCGCGTGAACGGCGCCTGACCGGGGATAGACCCCATATGATCAAGCCCGGCGGTATCCTCTTCGGTGTAAAGCGGTTTGACATCAATGCCTTCCAGCGTATTCCACGTCAGATCGTCCAGCGCGCGGCCCCGCAGCTCTTTCTCTGCGATCTCGCTCCAGATTTGGCTCTTCGATCCACTTTTCGACGCCATGACACACCTCGTTCATCTTATCAGACCTGTCTTTACGCTGCTTTGCAGCGAAAGATTATTTCTCGGGGCTTAAACCCCACTTTCTCCCGAAATGGAAGGGCGCGACATTTTTTCGTCGCGTTCACTCAATTGTACCTTCGCAAGCCGCCCAGCGCGACCTATATCTGACAGGATAGGAGACACTATGAACACGCGCCTTTCCCTTGTTTCTGCTTTGTTTTCACTCGTTTTGCCCGCGTCCCTTGCGGCGCAGGAGGGGTCTGTGGCAACAGACACGTCACTGTCCCAGCAAATCGTCATGCCCGGCGATGGTGTCGATCTGGATAGCCTGATCTGGCAAAACCGCGTGTTGGTGGTCTTCGCCGACAGCCCCAATGACCCCCGCTACATCCAGCAGCTGGAGTTTTTGACCGACCGCCTGCAGGACCTGGAAGAACGCGACGTGATCGTTTTGACGGACACCTCCAAGGCCGAGGGCAGCGCGTTGCGCACCAAACTTCGTCCGCGTGGTTTCATGCTGGCGATGATCGGCAAGGATGGCACGGTTTACTTGCGCAAACCCCTCCCCTGGGACGTGCGCGAAATCAGCCGTGTGATCGACAAAATGCCCATGCGGCAGCAGGAAATCCGCGACCGGCGCGGGGACAGCTGACGCATCGTTCATTGAACTTTTACGTAAAACAGCTTAACTGTTGGATTAGGGATCAGTAGAGGACGCGTATGTCACGCACACCCAAATCACCTCCGCCCATTAAGGGCCAGACCGGGCCGCGCCCTGGCTATTGACGCATTTGGCGTCATTCATGCCCATTTATCCAGACTGTCCTGCAAAGCGCGACTGACCTTTTGGCCTGCCAGCAAAGCTTCGTTCTTTAACCCGATGTAATCGGTAAAGATCGCAATGCGCTGGTCTTGGGTCATGACAGGCCCACGGGCAGGATCCGTGTTGCGGAAATCGGGTGATCGCAAATCTTCGATCAATGCGGAAATCGCAACCACCTGATTGTAGTAATAGGTCACAGGCTCCACCACCGGGCCCGGAAGAATAGAGATGTCCCGCAACACGCTCTGAAAGACCATGTCGTTCTTTTCAGCCGGGATAAACGGGACGTATCCGGCGTCGTGTTCCATCCGAAGCACGATGTCTTTCCAGAACTCATCGAGGTTCATCTTGTCATTGGACAGCGTGGTCACATAGTGGTCGATTTCCGCCTTCAGGGCGGTTTGTATGTCGACCCGTCTTTTGCGCCGTCTGCGGCGTTCCAACTGGATTTCGCGGCGGCCCGATACAAACAGCGCCAGCAGCGTCACCACCGCCGCGAT
>JBCCAJ010000310.1:0-4112 GCA_039814845.1 Pseudomonadota bacterium
ACGGTTTGATCCAGGCTGAGCCGCTGCTGCCCGAAGTAAGACATCATCGATGCCGTGTGGCCAGACACGCTGCGCGCGGTGCCGCCCAGATTGCCAGAGGCCAAGGCACCCGGATCGCCAAGCGCATCGGCGATGTTGTTGAGCAGTGTCGCATCCCCCGGGCTGCCGGGGGCCGCGGCGTAAAGACCGTCGCGCAGACGCCAGTAGTCGCCGCCTGTTTCAGGCCGCACGGCATCTGACACGGTAAGCCGACCCGCCAAACCCACTTCGTTCAACGGGTCAAAGAACACCCCGCCATCGGTGAAAAGGCCGGGATCGGTTGCGCCTTGGGTGGGGTCGACACCCGGGGTCTGGAACCGTTCGACAATGTTACGGGCAACCGCGTCAAGCTGGGCCTGCGTTTCCACGGCGAGATTATCGCGCAGATTGAAATTGGCCCCAAGACGACCACCCGCAATGGGACTGTTTGGGCCGTCGGTTGCAACAGGAATGCCGTTGATTTCAAGCCCGGACAGGAGACCATTGGCCTGGGTCATTTGCGGTGTGATCAGGTTTGTGGCGCTAAAGCTGAGCTCTGCCGGGTTGCCATCCAGAAGGCCCGCGCCGGTAGGGGTGTATATCGCGATCGCGCCATTGTCGCGCTGGAAGACTTGCAGCGGCACGATCTCTGCCAGTTGGTCCATCACGATGCTGCGTTGGTCCTCAAAGGCCGCGGCAGAGGTGCCACGATTGCGAGAGTCGATGATCTGATTGTTCAGTCGCGCCAGTTGCTGCAGGTATTCATTTGCGTTGGTGACATCCTGCTGAATGCTGTTTTCGGCTTCTGTCCGCAGTTCCTGCACGCGATCTGACGCATCATTGATGGCGCGCACCACATCCCCCGCGCGCAGAACCGCCGATTGCAGACGAGAGGTTTCCTCTGGCCGGGTGGAGGCGGAGATGAGGCTGGCATCCAGTTCGGCCAGACGCGCGGTGATGGATTGCGCATCCTCTGGTGTGGCCAGAAGGCGTTCAATCTCTGCGAAGAAATTGGCGGATGTGGTGCTGGCCGCGACAGCGCTGTCAGCACGGCGGCGGTCATTCAGAAGCGCTTCATTTACATCGCGATTCAGCGAGGTGATCGTTACACCGCCGCCCAGCTGCGTGGGATTGGCCGTTAGTTCCAACCGGCGTGGCCCGTATCCGGGTGTCAACGCATTGGCCAGATTGTTGGAGATATTCTGGACCTGTCGTGAGCTTGCGTTCAGCCCACTTAAGGCACTGTTCAAAGCTGCAGAAATACTCATGATCGTCCTCGGCTGTTTTGCGGTTTGACGGCGGCAAGAAACCCGTCTTAGTGGCGTGTTTCGCCAGCCCAGTTAAGAAGGGGCTGGCGAAGGAAAGTTTTGCGGGAAGGCGTCGCCCTGCCTTACGCCGCTTAGATCAGGTTCGTGGTTTCCTGCAGCATTTCATCCACGGTCTGGATCACCCGAGCGTTGGAAGAATAGGCGCGCTGTGTCTGGATCATGTCCGTCAGTTCACCCGCCACGTCGGTGTTGCTTTCCTCACGTGCAAAAGACACGACGGAGCCTGTGGGCCCATCACCCGCGTCCCACAGGAAGAAAGAACCGCTTTCAGAGGATGGCACATAGGTTTGCTGTGCCAGGGACACCATGCCATTGGGGTTTGGCACATCCACCAGCGGGATCTGGTAAATGACCCGGGTGATGCCACTGTCAAAGGTGGCCAGCACAAAGCCGTTGTCGTCAACCTCCGCAGAGATCAAGTTGCCCACGGGCGACCCATCTTTGTTGATCTGCAGCGGTGCGAAACTGTCCGACAGCTGTGTCAGGCCCGAAGGTTCACCGATGCGGCCAATGTTAATCTCCATCGGGCCGCCAGCGACGTTCACGATGAAGGATCCTGTTGTGCCGTTATAGGCCCCCCCCGATACATCCGCGACGGAGAGCAACCGGCCCCCGGCAGAGCGTGAATCATCAAAGGTGAGTGTGTACTCTCCGATGGTTGCACCGCCACTTGCGCTGTCTTGAATGGTCAGGGTCCATTCATTGGATGACCCGGTGCCGGGAACGGTTGGCGTGAAGTCGAATACCAGGCCTTCAGATCGGCCCAGATTGTCGAAATATTCAACAGATAGAGTTTGCACATCCCCGCCGGCGCCTGCATCGGTTTCCACGGCAGGCAGATTCAGGCCCAGAGTGACCTGGGTTGTGGGTTCTGCGGACAGCTGATTGGCGCTGATCTGCACGGGGGCTAGCCCGTCTTGCGTGTCACGCGAAAACTGCGGGATGGTGTTGTCGGCATTGGCAGGCCAGCCCATCAGGACCAGGCCAGAGTCCGTCACCAGCCGCCCGTCACTGTCTGTGCGGAAGGACCCTGTGGTCGTCAGAAGCATCTGAGGTTGCCCGTTGCCGGCCTCCACTTCCGTCACCAGTGCCACGGGCAGGAAACCCCGCCCTGTCACGGCCAGATCCGTGGCATTTGTTGTGCTGACAAGGGAACCCGACTGGTCGATCAAGCGTTCGGTATTGGCCGTCACACCCCCCGCAGAATAACGCCCGCCGCTTTGTGAAACGACGAGCGATTCAAAATCTGTTTCCACGCGTTTGTACCCAAACGTACCGGAATTCGCGATGTTGTCGGAGATGGCCGCCAAACGGGTTGCATTGGAGCTAAGCCCCGCCACACCCGCGTTCAGGGAGGAGGAAATGGTCATACGCACGCCTTTCTGCTGCATCGATATAAATCTCGACGCAGCAGTAAGGCCCGGCCTTTAACAGGGCGCTAACAGATAAAATGCGTTCTATTTGTTGTCGCTATTCCATCAAATCCGATCTCAGGAATATCACCTCGAGCCTGTTATTGCGGATGGCGACCGGGTTGCGCACGGCGGGTTGCCTGTCGGCATGGCCGGTGACACGGTCCACCCGGGTGCGATCCAGCCCGCGATCCTTCATAAGGGCACGCATCATATTGGCGCGGTCTGTCGTGATGTCCCAGACGGGCGCATTGGCCACGACCACGGCGCGCGCATGGGTATGCCCTTCGATCGCGATGTCATTCACAACCAGATCAGCGGCGTCCACCAAAACCGTGGCCAGGTCACGCAACAGTTGCGTGGGCTTGGCGGTTTCCCCTTCAAAAAGCCGCGCCTCTTGCAGATCGAAAAGTTCCACGATCAGGCCTTCGTCCGTCACCCGCGTGGTGATGTGGCGCAACAACTCATCAGCCACTTCGCTTTCGCCAGACCGACCGAGCAGCAGTTCTTCCACTTGTCGCAGGGGTTCCGACAATTGTGCGGTGCTGTTCTCATCGCTGCTTTGAGGGTTGGTTTCCAAGCCGCCGGTCTGGCCGTTTGCGGCCTGCGCAGAGGATGGGTGCCTATTGCTCGCCCCCGACCCGTTTTGCGCCAGCGTTTCCTCGGAGAAGACGGAATCCCCGCCGAAGTCCCCATCCCCGCCGCCAGACACGCGGTTGACCGCAATGGACGGCGCGAAGTAATCCGCAAGCCCCTTGCGTTGTTTTTCAGTTGTCGCATTTAAAAGCCACATGAGAAGAAAAAACGCCATCATAGCCGTCACGAAGTCAGCATACGCAACCTTCCAGGCACCCCCATGATGCCCGTCAGCTTTGACGATTTTTTTCTTCTTTATGATAGGCCTGACGACATTATCGCCCGCCTCAGACATCTCCACCACCTAATCTCCACACCCAAGGCGATGCCTATACCATCCCCGTTACCGGCTCCTTAACATTTACAATTGCTTATTCTTTTGAACCCGGTTTCACGTGGCAGGAATGCGTGCAATTTGAACTACTTAGGAGTTGGTGAAACGGGCAATTACGTGTATCTGATGGGCGTGGCCAGGATGGCCGACCTTTTTCAGAGACACGCGTGGTGGGAATGGGAACACGCGGGGAAGACGGAGGGGGCCGGCGCGCACGGCTTCCTCCGTTTTTTATTTGAACACTAGGGTTTCGAACGCCGGCGAAGCAGCCCGTCTGGGTTGAAAAGCGCGTCCGCTACCATAAACCCACCGCGCGGCCCTCTCCGCCGCCGTTAACTTCAACGCCAAGTCTGTCCCTCACAAAAGTCGAACGGGGACGACACA
>JBCCAJ010000440.1:0-2754 GCA_039814845.1 Pseudomonadota bacterium
CTTTCCGCATGGCAGGCCGTCGCCCAACCGGTCTATGACGCCTATCTTGAGGCCACGGGCGAGGCCGGTCAGGCGATCCTCGACGCCGTGGGCGGTGGTTCCTGATCTGACGGTGATGCGGGCGGCGGTCCTGTCGCCCGCATGTCACTTATGAACGTTATCAACACCATATCCCGCGCGGCAGGCCTTTTCAGTGCGGCATTGATGGCTTTGACCGGCGCAATGCTGACCTATGAGGTCGTGGCGCGGTATTTCTTTATCAAACCCACCATTTGGGCCGCAGAGTTGAGCCAGCTTTGCCTCATCTGGGGGTGTCTCATGTCCATGGCATGGCTGCTGAACAAACGCCGACACATCACCGTCAACGCCGTCACTGCCCTTCTGCCACCCAGCGCGCAGAAAGTTTGCGTGGCGATGGCACTTATCTGCATCATCGCGTTTTCCGCCATCGTCGCCACTTGGGGCTGGGATATCTTCCTCAAAAGTTTCACACGGGGCAGCACCACAGGTTCGCTTCTGAACCTGCCCAAATGGGTGGCAGAGCTTCCCGTCGTGCTGGGCTTCGGCCTTTTGGCCCTACAGGCCTTGGCAGAGCTGTTCGCCCTACCTCGTGACGACACCCATTCCCTGGGGGCCAGCCACGAATGACCATTTTGCTGATCCTTGCGGGGCTTTTTTTCCTGCTGCTGATGGGCGTGCCGGTGGCCTTTGCCTTGGGCGGCATCGGCCTTGCCATGCTCCTCTTGGGCGGGTTTTCCCCGCTGATGGCCCCACAAGCAATCCTGTCCACATTGGACGGCTTTATCCTTCTCGCGGTGCCCCTCTTCTTGCTCATGTCCAATGTCCTGCTCAAGGGCGGCGTGGGCCGTGATCTCTTTGCAGCCGTGCAGGCATGGGTCGGGCACTGGCCCGGCGGGCTGGCCGTGGCCACGATCCTCAGCTGCGGGCTTTTTGCCGCGATTTCAGGGTCTTCCGTAGCAACAGCGGCGACGATTGGCACCGTGGCCATCCCCGAAATGATATCGCGTGGCTATGACAAACGCTTCGTCTATGGCCTGCTGGCGGCGGGTGGCACGCTGGGCATCCTGATCCCGCCCTCAATCCCGATGATCGTCTACGGGTTCGTCACCGAACAATCCGTCATCGCGTTGTTTCTGGCGGGCATAGGGCCCGGCATCGTTCTAGTCACCTTCTTCGTGGTGTTTTCCATCCTCTACGCCAAGCTCTCGGGCAAATTCGTGCCCGTGGACAAGGCCGGGATGGCCGAACGCCTCTCTGCCAGTTGGCGCGCCCTACCCTCTGTGGTGTTGGCCATCATTGTGATTGCAGGGCTTTATTCGAGCGCTTTCACCCCCACTGAGGCCGCCGCCGTGGGCTTTGCCTGTGCCCTTCTGATCACCATCTTCTGGCTGCGAACATTGACGTGGGAAAGCTTTTGGGAGGCCGTGAAAGAAAGCGCCATCACCACCGCCGCCATCCTGCTGATCGTGGCAGGCGCCAAGGTGTTCGGCAAAGCCATTGCGCTCTACCGCATTCCACAGGACATTTCCGCTTTCATCGCGGCCAATATCGACGGCCCGCTGGTGTTTATCCTGCTGGTGTCGGTCGTGCTGCTGCTGATGGGGCTGGTGTTTGAGGCCCTGTCGATGATCCTGATCATGACGCCCGTGCTTCTGCCCGCCGCGATGGGGCTGGGGTTCGATCCCATCTGGTTCGGCATCTACATGGTCATCATGGTGGAATGTGCGCTGATCACACCACCGGTGGGGCTGAATTTGTACGTGATCCAGGCCGTGGCGCGCACGACGCTCGCGAATGTTGCGCGCGGCGTGTGGCCGTTTTTGCTTTTGATGCTGGTGACGGTGGGCGTGCTTTACGTGTTCCCCGATCTCGCCCTCTACATACCGTTCAAATGGTGACCCCCATGACCCAAGCTGCCAAACTGCGCGCCCTTCTGGCAGAAGATCGTTGCCACATCATGCCGTGCTGTTTCGATGCGCTGTCCGCAAAACTGATCCAGCAGGAAGGCTATGATTTGACCTTCATGTCCGGGTTCGCCACCTCGGCAAGCCGTATCGGTCAGCCCGATCTGGGGCTGATGAGCTACGGTGAGGTGGTGGATGCCGCGCGCCACATCGCCGACGCGATTGATATCCCCCTGATCGGCGATGGCGACACCGGCTATGGCAACGCAATGAATGTGCGGCGCACCGTGACGGGCTTTGCCAAGGCGGGCTGCGCATCCATCATGATCGAGGATCAACTGGCCCCCAAACGCTGTGGCCATACACCAGGCAAGGCCGTGGTCAGCCGGGATGAAGCCTTCGACCGCATCCGCGCCGCCGTCGATGCGCGTGAGGCGTTGCGAGAGGCGGGCGGTGATATCCTGATCATGGGCCGCACGGATGCCCGCCATGAACACGGGCTGTCCGAGGCCATTGACCGCGCCGCCCGATATGCGGAGCTGGGCGCGGATATCCTGTTCGTGGAAGCCCCCAAGAATGAGGCAGAGATGCGTGAGATCTGCGCCGCGCTGCCCGGCCCAAAGATGGCCAATATCGTCGAAGGTGGTGAGACACCCGATCTGACCAATGCCGAGTTACACGGCATCGGGTTTTCCATCGCAGCCTACCCTTTGTCGCTGATGGCGTCGGCCATGCAAGCCATGGTGCACAGCTTGCGACACATGCGCGATGACAAACGCCCCGGCCAGATGGATTTCAAAGAACTACGCCGCCGCATCGGATTTGATGA
>JBCCAJ010000058.1:0-10138 GCA_039814845.1 Pseudomonadota bacterium
ATTCTGCCGGGTGCGAGCAAGAGAAATTGAAATCTCAGGCGTAATTCCCATTTAGGGGAGATGCGAACACGGGAGGAAACGCGTCATGGCATATGAAAAAACAGATGAGGCAGTCGCCGGTCTGACGCCCATTCAGTACCATATCACCCAACAATCGGGCACTGAACGCCCCTTCACCGGGGAGTATAATAGCCACAAGGAGCCGGGCATTTACGTTGATGTCGTGTCGGGCGAGCCGCTGTTTGCGTCCGCCGACAAGTTTGAGTCCGGCTGTGGCTGGCCGTCCTTCACAAAGCCCATTGAGCATACCCATGTGACCGAACATGTGGATGCCACCTTGGGCATGATGCGCACCGAGGTACGATCCAAACATGGAGATAGCCATCTGGGCCATGTTTTCCCCGATGGTCCGAGGGATCGCGGTGGGCTACGCTATTGCATCAATTCCGCGGCGCTTCGGTTTATCCATCGCAATGATATGGAGGCAGAAGGGTATGGTGCTTATCTCGAACAGGTGGAGGATGTGGCATGAAAAAAGATCGCGCTGTTCTGGCCGGCGGTTGCTTCTGGGGTATGGAAGACCTGATCCGGAAACTGCCAGGCGTGACATTGACTCGCGTGGGATACACGGGCGGGGATGTTCCCAATGCGACCTACCGCAATCACGGCACCCATGCTGAGGGGCTTGAGGTGGTCTACGACCCCGACCAGATTTCGTACCGCAAGCTGCTAGAAGTGTTCTTCCAGATCCACGATCCCACCACGCCCAATCGGCAGGGCAATGATCGCGGCCCGTCCTACAGGTCGGCAATTTACTATGTAGATGAAGATCAGAAGGCCGTGGCCGAGGATACGATCGCGGATGTCAATGCCTCTGGTCTTTGGCCTGGCAAGGTCGTGACAGAGGTGGAGCCCGTGGGCGATTTCTGGGAGGCGGAGCCGGAGCATCAGAATTATCTTCAGCGCATTCCCAACGGCTATACCTGCCACTTCTATCGGCCGAACTGGGTCCTGCCCAAGCGTGACGCGGCCGAGTAAACTGACAACAGTTGGATTTGGTGGCGGATGCCATTGGTGCACGGAGGCGGTGTTCGCATCATTGCACGGTGTGGCATCCGTGGAGCAGGGGTTTGCGCAGTCAGAGCCGCCCAATGAGACTTGGTCGGAAGCGGTACGGATTGCCTTTGATGCGACCTTCATTCCCTTGCGCGTTTTGACCGAGGTCCATCTGCGCACTCATGCGAGCACGTCCAACCACAAGATGCGCGGCAAGTATCGCAGCGCTGTCTATGTCACGTCCGAGACGCAGGCGGACGAGGCGCGAGCGCATTTGCGAGGTTTGCAGGAAGAGTTTGACGCGCCTTTGGTCACGCAGGTTCTGCCGATGGCGGGGTTTCGGTTGTCCGATCCACGCTTTCATAGGTACTTCGAACGCAACGAAGGCGGCCCGTTTTGCACCCGCTACATAGACCCTAAACTGGCGTTTTTGCGCGAAAGCTTCGCCGACTTCACGGTTTGACGAAAAGCTTGCGGGGCATATTGCAAAGCGCTTCTGCAGAGCCGTCCTCGGTGATCAGGATCGTCTCCGTCGTCTCAAGTCCCCAGCTGTCCATCCAAAGCGCGGGCATGAAGTGGAAGGTCATGCCAGGTTCCAGAACGGTTTCGTCCTCGCTGCGGATGGATGCCGTGCGTTCGCCCCAATCGGGTGGATAGCTGAGGCCGACGGGATAGCCGCAGCGGCCTTCGCGATGGACGCCGTGTTTGGTCAGAACGTCGAGGAAAGCGTTGGCGATGTCACAGGTACGATTGCCCGCGCGGGCGGCGCTCAAGCCCGCTTCGATCCCTTCCATCTGCGCAGCCTCGGCGCGGCGCACCTCATCTGATGGGTGTCCAAGAAATACCGTTCGGCAGAGCGGGGCATGATAGCGGCGGTAGACCCCCGACAGTTCAAAGAACGTGGCCTCGCCTTCGCGCATTTCGTCTCCATTCCATGTCAGATGCGCAGCGGTGGCATCCATGCCAGAGGGCGTAAGCGGCAGGATCGCAGGGTAATCGCCCCAATCTTCGCCCACGCCGGTGATGCCTGCGTGGAAAATTTCGGCCACCAATTCATTCTTCCGCAGGCCAGGGCGGGCGTGGTCGACGGCCGTTTGCACGACTTTTTCTGAAATGCGCGCGGCACGGCGGATGAAGGTGATCTCTTCTTCGGATTTCACGATGCGCTGCCAGTTCACCAGCGCCGTGGCATCCACCAGTGTGGCGTCAGGCAGTTCTTCTGTCAGCACGGCATGGGCCTTGGCGGAATAATAGTAATTCTCCATCTCCACACCGATGCATGCGCCGCCCAGACCCAGATCGCGCAGAGCGCCGGCCAAATGCTGCATCGCATGGCGTTCGGTGGACTGCACAAATTCGTCGCCATATCCAAGGATACTGTCGTCACCCATCCAGCACGTGCGCCGACCCCCCAGCATGTCCATATGGCGGCCCCACCAGATCGGATCGCCGCTCAGCGGCAGGATCACGCCCTGATGAACGTAGAACGACCAGCCATCATAGGCTGTCAGCCAGTTCTGGTTGGAGGGATCGGTGATGAACATGGCATCAAGGCCCATGGCCTCCATCGCCTTGCGGGTCTTCGCAATGCGGCGGTCGAATTCGGGTTGGGAGAAGGGTAGGTTTTTGCCGGTCATAGCGCCCTCGTGAACAATCTTCCAAACACTGGCCGATTTTTAATCCTCTTGCCAAGATTTCCTCTGACCAAGCGGCCGAAAGATTGTTTTCTGTTGACCGTGGTGTCTGTGTGTCTAGGCTGTTGCATCGGATGCGCAGATAAGTGGGTTGTGGTTGGGCCGTTATCGCCTTTTCCTTTATTCCCGTCAGATTGCGCTTTGAATTGCTCTGATCACGGGACAACCGTGGCGGAATCAACAGGGAGAAGGTTTTGACCGAATCGCAAAATAGCGATGCGTTTGTTGCGTTTGAACGCGTTCAGAAAAGCTATGACGGTGAAACGCTCGTCGTCAAAGACCTGAACCTGGAAATGCCTAAGGGCGAATTTCTGACGATGCTTGGACCGTCTGGGTCTGGCAAGACCACGTGCCTGATGATGTTGGCCGGATTTGAAACGGCCACCCATGGCAAAATCCTGTTGGACGGTGTGTCGATCAACAATATTCCGCCCCATAAACGTGGGATCGGCATGGTGTTTCAGAACTACGCGCTCTTCCCCCACATGACGATTGCGGAGAACCTGAGCTTTCCGTTGGAAGTACGCAAGATCGGGAAATCTGACCGCGAGGCGAAGATCATGCGCGCGCTGGATATGGTGGAGATGGGCGCTTTCGGTGGCCGCCGCCCTGCGCAATTGTCGGGTGGCCAGCAGCAGCGCATCGCATTGGCACGGGCGCTGGTGTTTGAACCCGAGCTCGTATTGATGGATGAACCGCTGGGCGCGCTGGATAAACAGCTGCGCGAAAAGATGCAATTTGAGATCACGAACCTCGCGCATTCCCTTGGCATCACCACCGTCTATGTGACCCATGACCAGACCGAGGCGCTGACGATGTCTGATCGTGTTGCCGTGTTTGATGATGGTCGTATCCAACAGATCGCCCCGCCCGATGAACTTTACGAAAGCCCGCAGAACAGTTTCGTGGCGCAGTTCATAGGCGAGAACAACACGCTGGGCGGCACCGTCAAAGAGATCAAAGGCGATGTCGCGCTGGTGCGGCTGGATAATGGTGATCTGATCGACGCCAAGCCCGTGAACGTGACCCAGCCCGGCGAACGGACAACGATTTCGATCCGCCCTGAACGGGTGGAAGTCAATCGTGAACGTCTTGGCCCTGATGCCCACACGCTGAAGGCTGAAGTGGCCGAGTTCATCTATATGGGCGATGTTTTCCGCACGCGGCTCAAGGTGGCTGGCAGCGAAGACTTTATCATCAAAACCCGCAACTCAGCGGATCAACAACGCCTGCAACCGGGCGCAGAGATTGAGATCGGCTGGTTGCCGCAGGATTGCCGCGCGCTGGACGCAGTGGAGGCGGTGTAGGAGATCAACAGTTTCGCGCGTCATACGCGCGAGAACCCTGAGGCCCTTTTGCTTTCACCCGTGGTGGGGGGCCGAAATTTCAACGAACGGGATGACTTAGGGAGTCTAAAATGAAAATGACCAAAACACTTCTGGCATCGACCGCGGTTGCGGCGATCGCTGGCGGCGCAATGGCCCAGGAAATGACCATCGTGTCCTGGGGTGGTGCTTACACGAAGTCGCAGCAGCGCGCGTATCACGAGCCCTATTCGGAGAAGACCGGTGTGACCATCATCAACGATGACAGCGCCGCAGAGGCCGTGGCCAAGCTGCGCGCCATGAATGAGGCGGGCAACGTCACTTGGGATGTGGTTGACGTGGTCGCCGCCGACGCCATCCGCCTGTGCGACGAAGGCTTGGCGATGGAGATTGATGTGGACACCATGCTGGCCCCTGCCCCTGATGGCACGCCCGCGTCTGAGGACTTCGGTGACCTTCTGGTATCAGATTGCTTCATCCCGCAGATCGTTTACTCCACGACCTTCGGGTACCGCACGGACATGGTTGGTGACACGCCTCCGACAGATGTATGCGCCGTGTTTGACACAGACGCCTACCCGGGCAAGCGCAGCCTTGAGAAGCGTCCGATCAACAACATGGAATGGGCCCTGATCTGTGACGGCGTCGCGTTTGACGATGTCTATGACGTGCTGGAAACCGAAGAGGGCCAGAACCAGGCACTTGCCAAGCTCGACACCATCAAGGATGACGTGATCTGGTGGTCTGCCGGTGCGGACACGCCCCAGCTTTTGGCCGACGGCGAAGTTGTTATGGGTTCCACCTATAATGGCCGCCTGTTCTCTGTCATCGAAGAGCAGAACCAGCCGGTTGCCATGCTTTGGGACGCGCAGGTGTTTGACCTTGACGGATGGATCATCCCCACCGGTCTGAGTGAAGAGCGTACACAGCAAGCTTTGGATTACATCTTCTTCGCCACAGACACACAGCGTCTGGCGGATCAGGCCAAGTATATCTCTTACGGTCCGGCGCGTGCGTCCTCTGCACCGCTCGTGGGTAAGCATGCGGATCTGGGCATCGAAATGTCCCCCCACATGCCGACCGACCCGGAGAACGCAAAGCGGACCTTCCTCTACAACTATGAGTTCTGGGCCGACTACCGCGATGACATCGACGCCAAATTCCAGGCGTGGCTGGCACAATAAGCCGGTTTGACTAAAGGGGAGGGGCGGAAGCCGCCCTTCCCCGTTCTTTGGGGACAGAATTTATGACCGACGCCGCACAGACAGGCCCAATGCTGGCCGCAGATGGCACGCCCCTAAAGCAAAGCCTTGCCCGGTCCTTGCGCAACCAAAAGCTGCGCGCGCTGGCGTTGATTGCACCTTTGTTGCTGTTTGTTCTGGTGTCATTCGTCATGCCGATTGGGCAGATGCTGTTCAAATCGGTCGAAAATGACATTGTGGCCGACACGATCCCGCGGACGGTTGTGGCATTGCAGGATTGGGATGCAGCCAGTGGTGAACTGCCGGGTGAGCCGGTCTATGAGGCCTTTGTCGCCGATATGGTCATCGCCATTGAGGCCAAGCGGCACACCCGTCTTGGCACGCGGCTCAACTACGAAGAAACGGGGATGTCGTCGCTGTTTCGGAAATCTGGCCGTCAGATACGGCGGCTTGATCCGGTGGCCGACGCGCCGTTCAAAGACAAGCTGATCGATATTGATGAGGACTGGGGCAAGGTCGAAACCTGGTCGGTGATCAAGACCCATTCCGTGCGCATCACCAATGGCTATTTCCTAAACGCCGTTGACATGAAGCGCACGCCTGAGGGGGCGCAAGCGCAGCCCGAGGATCGCCAAATTCTGATAAAGCTTTTCGTCCGCACCTTGATCATGTCATTAGCGATTACAGCGTCGTGTATTTTGCTTGGCTACCCGATTGCTTGGATCATCTCCAACAACCCGGCGCGCATCGGCAATCTGTTGTTGATCCTCGTGCTATTACCTTTCTGGACTTCGCTATTGGTGCGGACATCGGCCTGGATCGTCATGCTGCAACAACAGGGCGTGGTGAATGAGATCCTGGTCTGGCTCAATGTGATCGCGGATGACGCGCGATTGGTAATGATCCGGAATGAGATCGGCACCATTGTCGCGATGACGCATATTCTGCTGCCTTTCATGATCTTGCCCATGTATTCAGTCATGCAGACGATCAACCCCAGCTATCTGCGGGCGGCAAAATCACTCGGCGCTACAAACTTTACGGCCTTCTGGCGTGTCTATTTCCCGCTAACCGTGCCGGGGATAGGGGCAGGGTCGATCCTCGTCTTCATCCTTGCAATCGGCTATTACATCACGCCGGAGATCGTGGGCGGCACGTCTGGTATCTTCATCTCCAACCGTATCGCCTTCCACATTTCAAGCTCGCTGAACTGGGGCTTGGCGGCGGCCCTTGCCTCAATCCTCTTGGCGGCGGTGCTGATCCTCTATTGGGCCTATGACCGGATCGTGGGCATCGACAACGTGAAGCTGGGGTAGGGCAGATGGCGGCATTCAAACTCACCCATGTGGAACGCAAACCGATGTCGTTCACGATGCCTGTTGTCGCCGTAGCTGGCGCCATTGCCGGGTTTCTGGTGGGCACGGCGAATGGATCGGGCTCGATGGGGTTACTAATCGGGGCGGCTTTGGCGGCTGGCGTGGCCTTTGTCTGCATTACCATGCTGGGCGACGGAAAAGAACGCATGGGCCGTTGGGGCCTGTTTCTACTGCTGGCGGCCATTGGCTTGGTGTTCGGCGGTGCGGTGGGATTTGTTGTCGCTGCGCTTTTCGGTGCTTTCTTCCAATGGTTCATCTATTGGATAGGCGAAGGGCGGTATCGCGCGAAACTTGCCCCCTACCTCACCCCCGGTCAGGTGTTGTGGCATTATTCGTTCCGCTTCCTCTGCGGCGCGATCTTCGTCTTCCTGATCACACCCATCCTCGTGGTCATGCCACTCAGCTTCAACGCCGAGGATTTTTTCACCTTTACCGAAGGCATGCTGCGTTTCGACCCCGAGGCCTATTCGCTGAAGCATTACCGTGATTTCTTCACCAACAATGAATGGCAGCGGTCCTTCAAGAACTCTCTCATCATCGCGCCCATCGCGACGATCCTTTCGGTAACACTGGGTACGCTGGCGGCCATCGGTCTCAGCCAAAGCCACGTGCCTGGCCGCCGCGCGATCATGGCGATCCTGATTTCGCCGATGATCGTCCCGCTGATCATTTCTGCCACGGGCATGTTCTTTTTCTACTCCGACATTGGCCGATTTCTGGAGGGTACGATTGGGATCGACAAGAACACCGTTGGCTACATCAAGGTGATATTGGCCCACGCCGTTCTGGGCATTCCGTTTGTGATTATAACGGTGACTGCGACTTTGGTCGGTTTTGACCGCTCTCTGACCCGCGCTGCCGCCAATATGGGGGCGGGGCCGGTCACCACCTTCTTCCGTGTGCAGATGCCACTCATCCTGCCCGGTGTGATTTCCGGCGGGCTGTTTGCCTTTATCACGTCGTTCGATGAGGTGGTCGTGGTGCTGTTTGTCGGGTCGGCGTCTCAAAAGACCCTGCCTTGGCAGATGTTCACCGGCCTGCGCGAACAGATCTCACCCACGATCCTGGCGGTGGCGACGATCCTTGTCGCGATGTCCATTCTGCTTTTGCTGACGGTCGAACTGCTGCGCCGCCGATCAGAGCGGTTGCGCGGCATGAGCCCGGGTTAAGCTGCACTTTTCGCGGCCTGTTCCGGGCGCACAAACACAGGTTTTTCGGGGGAGGACATATCCGCCCGATACTCGTAGCCGCCCTGGTCAAAGTCTTTCAGCCCGTCGACCGAGGTCAGCCGCCGCTGGATGATAAACCGTGCCATCGCGCCGCGGGCCTGCTTGGCATAAAAGCTGATCACCTTGGGCCCTGCGGGTTTGTCTTCCATGAAGGCCGGCGTGATCACCTTCAGGCCAAGCGCGCTCAGGTCGACCGCGCCGAAGTATTCCTGACTGGCGCAGTTGATCAGCGTTGCGCTGCCGGTGGCCTTCGCATCTTCATTCAGCTTCGTGGCAATCTTATCGCCCCAGAAATCATATAGCGATTTGCCCCGCGTGGTCTTCAACCGGCTGCCCATCTCAAGCCGGTACGGTTCAATTTTGTCCAGCGGGCGCAGCACGCCATAAAGCCCCGATAGAATGCGCAAGCGGGATTGCGCGAATTCCATTTCGTCCGCATCCAAAGACCGCGCTTCCAACCCCACATAAGTGTCCCCGGCAAAAGCCAGCGCCGCCGCCAGCGTCTCTTGTTTGCCAAAGTCTCGAAACCTGTCCGCGTTGAGCGTCGCTAGGTTCTCGCTGATCCCCATCAGTTTTTGCAATTGGCCCGACGACAAGCCGCGGGCCGTGTCGACCAGCGCCGCTGTATCCTTGGCAAAACGTGGTGCAGTGGGTTTGACACCGTCTACTGGCGTCATGTCCATCTTCTTGGCGGGCGACAGGGTAATCAGCATGAGGAACTCTCCTTTGGGTAGGACCTAGTCCGCCATCTGCAAAACGTCCAGAAAGGCTGCGCCGAACCGGTCATTTCGCCGCTCCCCCAGAAGGCGCGCCATTTCGTTTTCGTTTCGCGGGCGCGTCTGCGCCACGCGGGAGATGAGCGATGCCGAACAACTGAGCGGTTTTTCCAGCCCGTCAGCCCCATTGTGCAATCCCGATTGCACCTCCATCAGCCGGTCATACAAATCTCCCTCGGATCGCCCCGCCAGCTTGCGGCGCGTGGGATGCATCACTTCTGCCTCCCCATTGATCACCTCTAGGAAAGCAGGTCCGTATTGTTCCAGTTTCTTGGCGCCCACGCCGTTGACCCCTGCCATCTGGTCAAGGTTGGTGGGCCGGGTCTGGGCCATCTCAATCAGCGTGCGGTCGTTGAAAACGATATAGGCCGGCAGGCGCGCGGCCTCTGCCAATGCGCGTCGCTTGGCCTTGAGCGCGGATAAAAGCGGCGCGTCCTCTTCGGATACCAAGGCACGCGCTTCCGACCGGGCCGCTTTCACAGGTGCCGTATCGCGCCGCAACTCAATCGTCTCTTCCCCGCGCAGGATCGGATGGGCTTTCTCCATGATCCGCAGCGCGCCATGCCGTTCCGGATCAGGCCGCACCAGATCCATTCCCAGAATTTGCCGAAAGACAGCCTGCCAAGCGCGTTTGGTCATGTCCTTTCCCACGCCGAAAGTTGGCAGCCCGTCATGCCCGCGGGCCTTTACCTTGTCGGTCAGGGTGCCTGTCAGCACGTCAATTAGATGGCCTTGTCCGAAGTATTCGCCGGTGCGCAGCGCAGCTGAAAGAGCCTTTTGCACTGTCTGGGTGGCGTCATAAATCTCAGGCGGTTTGTCGCACAGGTCGCAATTCCCGCAAGGTTCTATCGTCTCGCCAAAATAGGCCAGAAGCACTTGCCGCCGACATTTCTGTGCCTCCGCCAGACCGAGCAAGGCATTCAGCCGCCCATGGTCCGCTGCCCGTCGTTCCGGTGGGGCAAGGCCTTCGTCAATCTGACTGCGCCGCAGGCGGATATCATCGAACCCATACAGCGTTAGGGTTTCCGCCGGTGCCCCATCCCGCCCCGCGCGGCCGATTTCCTGGTAGTAGGCTTCAATGGATTTGGGCAGATCGGCATGGACGACCCAGCGGATATCGGGTTTGTCCACGCCCATACCGAAGGCCACCGTGGCCACCACGATCAGCCCGTCTTCCTGGTTGAATCTCGTCTCTACGTGGCGGCGATCCTCGGCCTCCATCCCGCCATGGTAATGCGTGGCGTTGTGGCCCCCATCGCGCAGCGCCTGCGCCAGCGTTTCCGTCTTGGCCCGCGTGCCGCAGTACACGATCCCGGACTGCCCTTTGCGCGCCGCGACAAACTGCGTGACCTGTTGGCGCGGCTGGTTCTTCTCGGCAAACGCGAGGTGAATATTTGGCCGGTCAAAGCCGTGCAGAAAAGTGGTCGGGGCCTGCCCGTCGAACAGCTTTTCCACAATCTCTTCGCGGGTCTCAGCGTCG
>JBCCAJ010000198.1:0-5541 GCA_039814845.1 Pseudomonadota bacterium
GCGCGAATGCCATCTTTGAGGGCATCTGCCAGCGCTTTGTATTTGGGTCCGGGATGGTCAGAGAGCGTCGGCTGCCATTTTGTATCCATTACAATGTAATCCTAGATTGACACATTCCAGTATTGTATCACGCAATTACTACGGAATCAGACATTGTGTCAATACAATTGAAAGGACACACCATGACACAGACCAGAAATACTGCTGCTCTCGCTTATCTGCAAACGCGCCCGTTGACGCCGATTGCATCCACCCTTCTGCAGTTTCTTGTGGTTTGTGTCGCGTGGTCCGAACGCCGCCGGACGCGAAAGGCCTTGGCGCGCTTGGATGACCATCAGCTGCAGGATGTGGGGATTACCCGCTCTGCTGCGGATCGGGAAGCCAAGCTGCCCTTCTGGATGGAGTGAGGCCGCTAGTCGCGTTCAACAAAAGCCGCGAAGGCATCTGCGTAATCGGGATGCCAGCGGCTGAGCGCGGGGCGGTTTTCAAGAATGTCGCCCAGGTTCCATGCGATGCGTTTTTCGTCGAGGTCCCGGGTGACATCATTGTCGGGGCACAGGATGTAGAAATCCCCTCGGTTCAAGCTGTCGATAAAGAACGCCACGGTCTGGTCTGCTGTCCAGGCCGCTGGCGGCTTTTCGGGGGTGCCGATCATGCCTGTGTAGACAAAGCCGGGGATCAGCAGGTGGGCGGTGATTTTATCGTCTGCCTTGGTGCGCAATTCGTGGGAAAGTGCCTCAGTGAACGCCTTCAATCCGGCCTTTGACACGTTATAGGCCGGATTGCCCGGAGGGGTCGTAATCCCTTGTTTAGAGACTGTATTTATGATCGCACCGGGGCGGCCACGGTCGATCATGCGGGGGGCGAAGACCTGACTGCCGTTAATCGGGCCCCAGAGGTTCACGCCCAGCATCTGATGCCAGGAACCTGATGCCTCCAGCGTAGAGGATTTGCCGCCCACACCGGCGTTGTTCATCAGGATATCGGTGCCGCCGAAGCGCGTTGCAATCTGTTCTTCCAGGGCGTGCAAATGGTCCCCGTCAGAGACATCGACCTCAGCCGTCATGACATCTGTCGCGCCAGCGTCTTTGACCTGATCGGCGGCTGCGCGCAGCTTATCGGTGGCGCGGTCCACGATCACGACGCGCATCCCTTCACGGGCGAAATGCATGGCTGCGGCAAGGCCAATACCGGATGCCCCGCCGGTGATGACGGCGACCGAGGCTGAGTTGAGCGCGGGATGGGTCATGGTGCCTCCTGTCCGGGCAGTTCGACCATGGTCTTGAATCCGATGCCGCGATCGGTCACGGCCCTGAGGAACCGGCGCAGTTGATCATGGGTGGATCTGAACCCGGGCTTGGTTTGGCGGGGGTTGATCATGTGGCCGACAAAGACGCCGGTTCCGCCTGTCTCAGCGATTGTATCAAGGATTTTATCATTGGCCTCCCATCCCGGGAAATCTTCGTGTTCGAAATCCAGAAAACCAATACAATCAACGCCGTTTTGCGGGCCGACCCCCGCATAAATGCGGGTTTCCAGGGGGGTTTTCATCGCTGAGCGTGGTCCGTTGGTGCGCACGGCCTTGAACCGTTTGGCGAGTTCCTCGCAGGCCCGGGGGGTGGAGGCGTGGAAGGGAAAGGCAAAGCTTTCGGCCGGAAAGCCCAGCGCGCGGTGTTCTTCGATCCCCTGATCAATTTCCCGCTTCAGCCAGCGACGCAGACGATTGTTGACGAGGTAGTTGTTGATGTTCACATGGGTGCGGGTGTGAAAGCCGATTTCGTGCCGGTCGTCTTGTAATTGGTGCAGCCCATCGATCTGCGCGGGCGCGGCTTGATGGATCTTGGTCACACAGAAGGTGGCGCGGGCGCTAAATTCTTCAAAAATGGCGCGGGCGCCCAGCCATTTGCCGACGAACAGATCGTCATAGGTGAGGCAGACATGGCCTTGGGGCATGAGGTGGTCCGTTTCTTTGAGGGCAACTTCCGACTTACCCAAAACAGATGATCAGCATGCGGCGCGGAATCAAGGGTCACGGTGTGACTACACTACCACCTCTTGTTCCGCCTGCGCGCCCACATCGAAGACGCGCTTGTAGCGGATGATCTGGTCTGCGGGACCCATCGCTTTGCGAGGGTTGTCGGAAAGCTTCACCGTGGGACGTCCATTGGCGGCGATGGCTTTGCAGACGAGGCTGAATGGGGCGAGGCGGTCGCCTTCGGTCAGTCCGCGAAAATCATTGGTCAGCAACGTGCCCCAGCCAAAAGACACCCGTGCGCGGCCAGAGAATTGCTGGTGCAGCGACAGGATCTTTTCCTCATCCAACCCGTCAGAGAAGATGATCAGTTTTTGCATCGGGTCTTCGCCCCGCGCTTTCCACCAGTTGATCGCAGTCTCTGCGCCCTCCGCCGGGTCGCCGCTGTCGATGCGAATGCCCGTCCAGCCCGCAAGCCAATCGGGCGCGCGGTCGAGGACCCCGTCCGTTCCGTAGGTGTCGGGCAGGATGATGCGCAGGTTGCCGTCATGTTCTTCGTGCCAGTCGGACAGCACGTCATAGGGCGCGCGGGAGAGTTCCTCATCATCATCGGCCAGCGCGGCATAGACCATGGGAAGCTCATGGGCGTTGGTGCCGATCGCCTCCAGGTCCCGGTTCTTGGCGATGAGGCAGTTGGAGGTGCCCACGAAGGTGTCGCCCAGCCGTTCGGTCATGGCTTGCACGCACCAGTCCTGCCAAAGGAAGGAATGCCGCCGCCGCGTGCCGAAATCGGCGATGCGAAGCCCGTCTACGCCGCGCAGGCGCTGGGTTTTCTCCCACAGCTTGGTCATGGCGCGGGCATAAAGAACCTGCAGTTCGAACTTATCCATCGCGTTGGTAACGGCGCGGCCGCGCAGTTCCATCAAGACGGCCAAGGCGGGGATTTCCCAAAGCATCACCTCAGGCCAACTGCCTTCAAAGGTCAGCTCATACTGCCCATCGCGCTTATCGAGGTGGTAGGGGGGCAGGCGGAGCGCCTCAAACCAATCCATGAATTCCGGGGTGAACATCTGGCGTTTGCCGTAGAACGTGTTGCCGCGCATCCAGGTGCTTTCGCCGCGCGACAGGGACAGCGACCGGATGTGATCAAGCTGTTCGCGCAACTCACCTTCGTCAACCAGTTCGGCAAGGCGGACGTCTTTCGTGCGGTTGATCAGGGAAAAGGTGACCTGCGTGTCGGGCTTGTTGCGAAAGACTGACTGGCACATCAGCAGCTTGTAGAAATCCGTGTCGATGAGCGACCGCACGATGGGGTCGATCTTCCATTTATGGTTCCAAACACGGGTGGCGATATCGACCATGTGGGTCTCCAGGCGCGGTTGCCCGGAAGGTTAAAGCAAAGGGCGTAGGCGCGCGCAAGGCTTGGTATGTGCTGGCCGCGATCGGGGGCGTTGTCGAAACATAACGCGCTGCACATCAATAGGTTGTTTTGAGCGATGAAATGAGGGACGAATAAAGCGTATCAGTGAAAGGATGTGACGATGCTCAACGGGTACCACACCATGCTTTTGAATGTGCTTTGCGCCTTGGCGCTGGTTTTGTCGGCACTGGTTTGGTCGGCGGGGGTATCGTGGGCGCAATCCAATGCGACCCAGGCCAAAAACACCGTGGGGTTCGCGAACGCGACCAACGCGCAGGTGCATTCGCAAATCCGACTTCGGGGTGAGGTTCAGGCTGCGTTCAGGAAATTTCGAGACACGGGCAGCGTATATGGCGCGATGTATGTGACGCCGGACGGTTCCCGCTGGTCGTGGCGGTCAGGCCGGTATTCGGTTGAAGACGCAAAGCTGGCCGCGAAGGTGGATTGTGAGGCTTTTCACAAGGCACGGTGTGTGCTTTACGCGACTGTCGTGCCGAAGGGGCCAAGTCATGTGCGGGTTTTTCTACCCAATCAGAACAAAGATCTTTGGCGTAAGGCGGTGAGGAACACACGGCCGGGCAACTACATGGCCATTGCGGGCAACAAAACCGGGGCGTCGGGGTTTGCGTGGAACTACGGGCTTCCGTCGCAGGCGCGGGATGCCGCGCTCAGGCAGTGTGAGCAAAATCAGGCCGGTCGAGGCGCAAATGAGAATGCCCGGGTCGTGGCGGCGAATAAAGCGGCGGGCATTTACAAGTGCCGCCTGATTGGCACGTTCCGGTAACGCGGGTCAGTGGCGCAGCTTTATTCATACTGGGTCCGGCCTGAGGATATGATCCGATCCCGCGCGTGGCGGATGGGGTATGAAAGCTATCGGTTGGGGGAGGCGCCGGAATTTCTGGGGCCGAGGGCGAAGGCGTTGGCCTATGAATACGGGCGGTTGACGGCGGCCTATCCGACCGGTGAGGGCGTGCGGTTGAAGCGTGTGACGCCGACGCGGCCGGTGAATGATGCCTATGTGCCGGCTTTAGCAGAGGCCTTGGCGCGGGCGGTGGTGGCTGCGCAAACGTAGCGCCAGATTGATTGCGGTTTAGGTCCAGTATAGGATCTGGCCCATGGCGATTCCTGTGGAAACCTTCTTTTTGAACCCCGACAGCACGGGCACCTTACAGGCGCGTATTCAGCAGATGATCGCGGAAGGCATACTGTCCGGGTATTTTGAGAAGGGGGAGAAGCTGCCATCGTCCCGCAAGTTGGCGCAGCATCTGGGTGTCAGTCGCATCACGGTCACGCTGGCCTACACGGAATTGCAGGCGTCTGATTATCTGGAGGCGCGGGATCGGTCTGGGTATTACGTGTCACAGAACGCGCCGGAGCCGCCGCGTTTTGAAGCCAATGAGCCGCGTCAGGATGTGATTGATTGGGCCCGTGCCTTGGGGCGGCGGTTTGCAGATGGGGCGACGCTGAAAAAGCCAGAAGATTGGTCCAGCTATCGCTATCCGTTCATTTATGGCCAGACTGACCCGGCGATGTTTGATCATGCCAATTGGCGACATTGTGCCCTGCGCGCGCTGGGGCAGAAGGATTTTGAGGCGCTGACGGCGGATTATTATGACCGCGATGATCCGCAGCTGATTGAGTTTGTGGCGCGGCATACGTTGCCCCGGCGGGGGATTTTGGCGAAACCGGATGAGATCCTGATCACCATGGGTGCGCAAAACGCGCTCTGGCTGACGGCGCAGGTGTTGCTGACCCAGCGGAGGACGGCCGTGGCGGAGGAGCCCTGCTATCACGGGCTGCGCGATATTCTCAATCATGCGCGGTGTCATCTGGTGCCAGTTGGGGTGGATCGTGACGGGTTGCCGCCGGAGGATTTGCCCGACAGTGCGGATGTGATTTTCACCACGCCCAGTCATCAATCGCCGACCAATGTTACGATGCCTCTGATGCGGAGGCAGGCGTTGTTGGATAAAGCCGCGCAGATGGGCGCGCTTATTGTCGAAGATGACTATGAATTTGAGATGTCGTTCCTTAACCCACCGCTTCCAGCGCTCAAATCGTTGGATACCGATGGGCGGGTGATCTATGTTGGCAGCTTTTCCAAATCGATTTTTCCCGGGCTTCGGCTGGGATACCTCGTGGGGCCGGA
>JBCCAJ010000398.1:0-3187 GCA_039814845.1 Pseudomonadota bacterium
AGCCTGCGCGATTACGTGGCGCTTGGGCAAATGCCCATCCGTGCAGAAGCCTCAGCCGATGACCACGCGACCGCGCTTGATCACATCCTGGACATCACCCGCCTGACAGACATCGCCAGCAAACCGCTGGGACAGGTCTCGGGCGGGGAACGCCAGCGCGCGCATATCGCGCGGGCCTTGGCGCAGAAACCGCAGCTTTTGTTCCTTGATGAGCCCACCAATCACCTCGACCCGGATGCTAAAGGGCGCATGCTGTCGCTTGTGGCGGCGCTTGGGATCACCGTGGTCATGGTGGTGCATGATCTGGTGATGATCCCCGAATTTGCCAGCCACGCCGCGCTCATCAAAGACGCAAAGCTGACCGCCTTTGGCTCGGCCTCAGACGTGCTGACGCCGCAGAGCGTGCAAGAGACGTTCGGCGTGACCTATCTGCTTTTGCCCCATAACGGGCGGCAGATCCCCGCGCTTGATATTCAGAAAACCCAAAGTCCAACGTAAAGGAGACGCCCGATGAAGAAACTACTGACCGCCGCCCCCCTGCTTGTGATGGCAAACGTGGCCATGGCGGAGGTGAGCGTGGACAATTGTGGTGAGCCGCTTGTCTTTACCGACACGCCGGAGCGCGTCATCGTCCATGACATGAACATGACAGAGATGGCCTTCGCCCTTGGTCTTCAGGACAGCATCGTAGGTCTGACCGGCATCACTGGCTGGTACAAGACAAGCCCTGATTTCGATGAGGCGCGCGGCGACATCCCGGAACTGGCGCCCAAGTATCCGACGGTCGAAAACCTCGTCGGTGCTTCGCCCGATCTCTTCTTCGCGGGCTGGTATTACGGCATGAAACCCGGTGGTGAAGTGACGCCCGACACGCTGGAACCCTTTGGCATTCAGACCATGGTTCTGACGGAAAGCTGCATCCACATGAACAAAGACCGCCCAGTTGCCAGCATGGATTTGTTGTTTGGCGATGTGATGCGTTTGGGCCAAGTCATGGATGTGGCCGACAAGGCAGAGGCGCTTGTGACGGGCTGGCAAGGACAACTGTCCGCCATTGAGGCCAAGACCAAAGACGCCTCCACCCCGCGTGTCTTCCTTCTGGACGGCCCGGCAGATGCGCCCTTCACGGCGGGCAAATTCGCCATTCCCGACGCCATGATCGCGGCCGCGGGCGGGGAGAACGTGACCCACGATATGGACACCAGCTGGGGCCGGACGTCTTGGGAAACGGTCGCGGCAGCGAACCCGGAATTTCTGGTGCTGCTGGATTATCAGACAGGCAATGGCGCGGAAGACACCTTCAAGTTCCTGCAGGATCACCCGGTTATGTCCGGCACCGACGCCGTCAAAAACGAACGCTGGATCGGGCTGCGCTACGAAGAACTGACCCCGGGGCCGGCCAATATCGACGCTATTGAGAAAATGGCCAAGGCGATGCATCCCGACCTGTTCTAAGGTGGTCCGGTTCGGGTTCATAGTGATCATGGGGGCGACCATCTTGATCGCCCTCATCTTAGTGTCGGTGCTTTACGGCACGACGCGCATTCCCTTGGCAGATGTGGCGGGCGCTATGGCCACGGGCTTTGGCTTGAGCGGCGCCGAGGCCACTCCCACCCATCGCATCATCTTTGAGCTACGCTTCCCCCGCGCGCTCTTTGCCGCGCTGATCGGTGCGGGGTTGGGTGTGGTTGGTGTTGTCCTGCAAACGACCACGCGCAATGACCTAGCCGATCCTTTCCTCTTCGGCCTGTCCTCGGGCGCTGCGGCAGGCGCGGTGTTCGTGATCACGGTGACGGGCGATGTGTTGGGGATCTGGACATTACCGCTCGCGGCGTTTTGCGGCGGAATTGTCGCATCGGGCATCGTGCTGGCGCTGGTGCGGTCCTTGCGCAGCTCTGCGCCGGAAAAGCTGATCCTGGCGGGGTTGGCCGTATCCTTCCTTTTTGCCGCGCTGACCAACTATCTGATTTTCGCAGGCGACAGCCGCGCGGCCCATTCGGTGGTGTTCTGGATGCTGGGCGGGCTTGGCCTGTCGCGGTGGGAAACCTTGCCGCTGGTGCTGGCTGGGCTGGGCCTTATTCTGTCTTATGCGATGTTTCGCCGTCGCTGGCTGGATGCATTGCTGGCGGGGGATGCCACAGCCACGTCGCTGGGCGTGCCGGTGAACCGGCTGCGCATGGTGATGTTTCTGGTGGCGGCTTTGTCGACCGCGACGTTCGTATCAGTCGCCGGTGTGATCGGCTTCGTGGGCCTGATGGTCCCCCATATTGCGCGGGGTCTGGCGGGGACGCTGCACACGCGCCTCATTCCCACGGCGGCGCTGATCGGGGCGAGCCTGCTGACGGGCTCAGATATTGTTTCGCGACTGGTTCTTGCGCCGCAGGAAATCCCGGTTGGGATTGTCACCACATCCATCGGGGCGGTGTTTGTGTTTGTTCTGTTGATTGGCACAGGGCGTAGAGATCGGGCAGGTTAAACCAACCCGCCGCAGTTGTCCGCCCGGTCACGATTTAGGTCTCGTGGCCTCCAAATTCCGGGTCGCCTCCAACACGACATTTTTCAGCGCGGATAACCTCGGATTGCGGTCATCGCCGGCGCGCCAGGCAAGGGATACATCGAACGTGGGCGCTTCAAAGGGCAACGCCCGTGTGGTCAGTTTGGACAGTATGGTACAGCCCCGCACGAACCGTTCCGGCAGCGTGGCGATCACCGGCAATTGCTCCACCAGGTACCCGCCCTGCAAGAAGTAAGGCGTGGTGACCGCGATGCGCCGGGTCAGGCCGTGACGGTCCAGAATGGTGTCAACGAAGCCATTGGGCGTGCCATCCAGCGACACCAGCAGATGATCCTGCGCTACATACGCATCCATCGTCAGACGTTTGGGAAGGGACACAAGGCGATCATTGAACACGCAGATATGGTGATCCTGGTAGAGCCTGCGCCGTTTGATCCACTGCGTCGTTTGCGGGAACATGCCCAGCGCCACGTCAATCTCACCATCCGCCAGAAGCCGTTCTGCATCAGACCGGTCCGCCGGGCGGATCGACAGCGTCGCGTGTGGCGCGCGGGTTGCCATCATCTGCATGATCGCGGGTGTCAGAATGGCGGCGGTGTAATCCGTTGCACCGATCACGAAACGGGTGTCTGAGGTCGCGGGCTCAAAGGATTGCACGCCAAAGAGCGATTG
>JBCCAJ010000517.1:0-1711 GCA_039814845.1 Pseudomonadota bacterium
TGCGTGCGTCGCGTTTTGGGTTCCGTCATCGCCCCCTCCTTGCCCGCTTTGTGGCATACCCTCTCGATAAGATAAATACATCTTGCATGTATTTGGAAATCATTTTACATACATACTGTATGTTAATTCAGAAAATGGAAAATCCGATGCGTGTGTCACAATTCTCTCCGCTGCTCCAAACGGAAGACGTAGAAGGGACCGCAGCTTTCTACAAAGATCACTTCGGCTTCAAACCGATGTTCGACAGCGATTGGTACGTGCATCTGCAAAGCAAAACAGACCCGTCGCTGAACATCACAGTGCTGCGCGCCGATCATGAAACGATCCCCGAGCCTGCGCGCGGTGTCACGCAGGGCGTGATCCTAAGCTTTGAAGTGGCGGACGTGGATGCCGAACACGAGCGCCTTGTCCAAGAAGGCGTTCCCGTGGTGCAGCCGCTTCGGGATGAGCCTCATGGCCAGCGCCACGCCATCTACAGCGATCCCAACGGCATCTTGATCGACATCATTACACCGATCCCACCCAGTGCAGAATTTCTTGCAGGCTATGCAAAGGAAGCTCTTCCCGTCTGAGACGGCAGGATCGCAACAAAGCAGCAGGGCCGCGCATCTCGCACCGCCGCGCATCGCCCAGCTGCGCCATTTGGATCAATCCAGCAAATCGTAGATATGGATCGCCGCATCGTCCCAGTCATTGCCGGGGTTCGATTGGCAAAAGCTCAGCGCCATTTGGTAGAGATTGTCGTCATCAATTCCTTCGCCCGCGCTTTGCTGCTGTTCATAATTGCGCGCGGTGAAATAGCCCAGAAGCCACCACTTGTTATACTCGCGGAAATGCTCGTTGGAGTCCTCCTGCACGGCCACTTGACAATCAAAGCTGCCTCTCACGGTGTACTCCGCCATCGCAGGCAGGGCACACACCCCAGACAGCACCACAGCCAACATCGTCGTTTTCATCACATGATCCCCCGATTGGTTTTTTTCTGAGCGTAACACCACATCCCGGCGCACGCCAAACACCTTTCTCGCGCGCCCATACCCCATTGATTTCCGCGCCCAATTGCGCCAGACCCATCCGGCACAGGAACTCAACCCAGGACAGGGACGCCATGAGCCGCATCGACGCCAAATTCGCAGACCTCAAAGCGCAGGGCAAAAAGGCTTTTGTCGCCTATGTGATGGCGGGCGATCCGGACTACGACAACTCTCTGGAACTGGTCAATGGGCTGCCCGGCGCAGGGGTGGATGTCATTGAACTGGGGCTGCCCTTCACCGATCCCATGGCTGATGGATCCACGATCCAATTGGCGGGCCAGCGGGCATTGGAAGGCGGCATGACGCTGAAGCGCACGCTTCAGCTCGCGACGGAATTCCGCAAGTCCGATGACACCACGCCCATCGTTCTGATGGGGTATTACAACCCCATCTTCAGCCACGGGGTGGAGGCGTTTTTGCGCGATGCCAAGGCTGCGGGCATCGACGGGCTGATCGTCGTGGATCTTCCGCCCGAAGAAGACGACGAACTATGCATCCCTGCCCAGGAACAGGGCATCAATTTCATCCGTCTGGCGACGCCCACCACGGATGACAAACGCCTGCCCAAAGTGCTGACCAACACGTCCGGTTTTGTCTACTATGTCTCCATCACCGGAATCACCGGTGCGGCCGCTGCCGAGGCGGGTGACGTGGGGCCGGAAGTGGCCCGCATCAAA
>JBCCAJ010000055.1:0-10358 GCA_039814845.1 Pseudomonadota bacterium
AGATCAAGCAGCACGATGTCGGGATAGATCACGAACACGACTTGGCGTGGTTTGGCAGATTCTGAGGTCATACTGTCATTCATGCCAGAGCGATCTTGGATAGTCTATGGCCAACAAACGAAAGGAACTGCCATGGAACTTGATCACATTCTCAACTGGCGGCGGATGACATCGCGCATCACCACGTCTGGTCAGCCCAGTGAAACGGAACTGGCCAAGCTTAAGGCCATGGGTGTGGCGCGTGTCGTCAATCTTGGACCCCACCATAACAAAGGCGCCCTGGAGGATGAGGCCGGCACGGTGACGGGCCTGGGCATGGTTTATGACTACATTCCGGTGGAATTTGAGGCCCCGACAGACGACGATTACGACCGGTTCAAGGCCGTGCTGGAAGCCAACGAGGATCAGGTGATCCACGTCCATTGCATCTACAACGCCCGCGTCAGCGCATTTTTCTTCCGCTATGCGGCAGAATGGGATGGCATGAGCGTGGCAGCGGCGTCAAACAACATGGAAAGCATCTGGCGACCCGGAGATGATTGGGCGGCGTTTACCGGGCTGAAGATCGCGAAGGGGCAGCCCAATCGGTACAAGGGTGAGGATTATTGAGGTGAGCCTCTCCCCGGCGCGGAATCAAGGGCGTAGCCTGCTGCGCCTTCGTCCGCTGCCCCCTCTCACGCATGCTGCGCATGCGTTGCCGGCAACGGACAGGCGATTGCTTGCAATCGCTGAGAGGAGGGCCCCACCCAGGGCCTGGCGAAATGTCGACGGCAATGCGCCGTTCAAACGCTCAGTGGGACGTCACGATAAAGCGCCCTTGCATTAGATCGGGATCGCCAGACCGGGGCCAGACGACGCCGCTCTGTCAGTCCTTAGTAATGCACGGACAGCGCATCAAGCGGCGTCTTTTGCGGAGGCGCGAATTTGGTCAGCTTGATCCCGTCCACGGCGGCCTTGTATTCTTCCATACTGGGCGTGCGGCCCAGAATGGCCGACAGCACCACCACCGGGGTTGAGGCCAGAAGGGATTCGCCTGTCTTGTCGGCGCTATCCTCGACCACGCGGCCCTTGAAGAGGCGCGTTGAGGTGGCCAGAACCGTGTCGCCCTTCTCCGCTTTTTCCTGGTTGCCCATGCAGAGGTTGCAGCCCGGGCGTTCCAGATAAAGCTGGTTTTCATATTCGGTGCGCGCTTTGGCCTTTGGTGCCATGTCATCGAATTCGAAGCCCGAGTAACGTTGCAGGACTTCCCAATCGCCCTCTTCCTTCAATTCATCAATGATGTTGTAGGTGGGCGCGGCAACGACCAATGGCGCGTTGAATTTGATTTCCTTGCCCGTCTTCTCAAGGTTGCGCAGCATCTGCACCACGATCTTCAGATCGCCCTTATGCACCATGCAGGAGCCGACAAAGCCCAAGTCAACTTGCTTTTCCGCCTTGTAGTAAGACACCGGGCGAATGGTGTCGTGCGTGTAGCGTTTGGAGACGTCCACGTTGCCCACATCGGGGTCAGCGATCATCGGCTCGTTGATGATGTCCAGATCCACCACCACCTCGGCGAAGTATGTGGCGTTGGCATCGGGCGTCAGCGCAGCTACCTCGCCCGAGCGGATTTCATGTATGCGTTTGTCGGCGCGGTCGATGAGGCCCTGAAGCGTTTGCACCTCATTATCCATGCCTTTGTCGATCATGATCTGGATGCGGGACTTGGCCAACTCCAGTGATTCAATCAGCGTGTCATCCTCTGAGATACAGATCGCCGCCTTGGCCTTCATCTCTGCTGACCAATCGGTGAAGGTGAAGGCCTGATCGGCCAGAAGCGTGCCAATGTGCACCTCGATCACGCGACCCTGGAAGACGTTGTCGCCGAATTGCTGCAGCATCTGGGCTTGCGTTGCGTGCACCACATCACGGAAATCCATGTGATCGGCCATGGTGCCCTTGAACGTCACTTTAACGCTTTCGGGGATGGGCATCGTGGCCTCGCCGGTGGCGAGTGCCAGCGCAACAGTGCCTGAGTCCGCGCCAAACGCCACACCTTTCGACATGCGCGTATGGCTGTCGCCGCCGATGATGATCGCGCGGTCGTCGACCGTGATGTCATTGAGAACCTTGTGGATCACGTCGGTCATGGAATGGTAGACACCCTTGGGGTCGCGCGCCGTGATCAACCCGAAATTATTCATGAACTTCATGAGCTTGGGAATGTTTTCCTGCGCCTTGATATCCCAGACGGACGCCGTGTGGCAGCCTGATTGATAGGCACCATCCACGGTGGGTGAGATCACCGTTGCCGCCATCGCTTCCAATTCCTGCGAGGTCATCAGGCCCGTGGTATCCTGGCTGCCGACAATATTCACTTTCACCCGAACATCCGAGCCCGCATGGAGCGGCTGCTTGGAGCTGACACCCACTGCGTTGGCGTTGAAGATTTTCTCGACCGCCGTAAGGCCATGGCCTGCGTTGGTGATCTCTTTGGAGGGTGCGAAGACCACCGGCATCTCCACGCCCAGAGTTTCGGCTGCAAATGTCTGCAGTTTCTTTCCAAAGACGATGGCATAGGATCCGCCCGCCTTGATAAATTCGATCTTTTGCGGCGTGAAGGCCGAGGATACATCGACCAGTTCCTTACCGTCCTCACTGAGCAGCTTTTTGTCTTTGGTGTTGATGCGAAGAACCGTGCCGTTCTCGACCGTATACTTCTGTTGAAGGATCGGATCGCCGGTGTTGCCGATGATCGGGTTGCCATCGCCATCGACCTTCTTGACCCAGTTCTTCAGATCAAGGCCAATGCCGCCGGTCACACCTACTGTCGTCAGGAAGATGGGCGAAATGCCATTGGTGCCCCCCACCACGGGCGCGATGTTCACGAATGGCACGTAGGGCGAGGCCTGCTTGCCCGTCCAAAGCGCCACGTTGTTGACGCCCGACATACGCGACGATCCGACACCCATTGTGCCCTTCTCAGCGACCAACATGACGCGCGCATCAGGGTGCTTGGCTTGCAAGTCCTGAATTTCCTTCTGCGCCTCTTCCGAGATCATGCACTTACCGTGCAATTCGCGGTCAGAGCGGGAATGGGCCTGATTTCCGGGCGACAGGAGGTCCGTCGATACGTCACCTTCAGCACAGATGTAAGTGACGACTTTGATCTCTTCTTCGATGTCGGGCAGCTCGGTGAAGAATTCAGCCTTGGCGTAGCTTTCCATAATATCGGTTGCCACGGCGTTGCCCGCCGCATGAGCCGCTGCCAGTCGGTCAGTGTCCGCCTCATAAAGAAAGACCTGGGTCTTCAGCACCTCTGAGGCGTCTTTGGCAATCGATGCATCCTCCCCCAAAGCGAGATCCAGCAGCACGCGCACCGATGGACCACCTTTCATGTGGCTCAATAAGTCATAGGCAAAGGCGGTTGTGATCTCTGGCACCTCGACCTGTGCCAAAATGATTTCCTTCAGAAACCCCGCCTTGGCCCCGGCCGCACTCGTTGTGCCGGGAAGCGTGTTGTAGATGAAAAAGTCGAGCGAGGCCGCGCGATGTTCGTGATCCTCGTCGCGGATTTGCGCGATCAACTCCTCCACCAAAGCGCCATCTTCGATAGGTTTGGGGTTCAACCCTTGGGTTTTGCGGGTTTCAATCTCGGCAAGATAATCTGTGTAAAGGCTCATAGCGGCACCTGCGACTAATCGTTGGTTTGGGTCCAAGCGGGGCTGGCATGTTTTGGGCCTCACTTGATTTCAGTATACAATAGTATGCCGTAACAGAAGAAGCAAGAAAAATGACGCGCTCGTGACGGATGTTACATCATCAAACTGTTGATATCTCAGGCGCATGCCAATGGGCTTTTTATTCCCGAGCTATCACACCATAGTTCAACGAGAACTTGACCAGAAAGGCCCAGCCATGCATCCGACAGAAAAAACCGTGCGGCAATTCCATGAAAGCTGGGACATGCGCGATCCCGATCGCGGCGCAGAGGTGATCGCCGATGACATCGATTTCGAAGACATCGCGCGGGGGGAAAAGCTGCCGGGCAAAGAGGGATACAAATCCGATTACGACCGCTGGCGCGAAGCCTTTCCCGATGGTCTGTGCAAAGTCGAAAACGTGATCGTCAGTGATTGCGGCCACTGGGCCACGGTCGAATTTCGCAACACCGGCACGCATACGGGCACTCTACGTTCTAGCCTTGGGGATTTTCCACCCACCGGCAAACGGGCCGAGGTCCGGTATTGCTCCGTCATGCGGGTCGAAAACGGCATGGTGGTCGAGGGGCGGGATTACTACGACAGCGCCACGATCGCGCGCCAATTGGGTCTGGTGGATTGAGCCGGGAAAGGCACGTGTCATGAGCCTGATGTTCGACATCCCCCAACCCACCGTCGCCATAGCGGATCGTGATTATCGTTGGCCCGTGCGCCGTATCCTATGCGTGGGGCGCAATTATGCCGCCCATGCCCGCGAGATGGGCAAGGACCCAGACCGCGAACCGCCCTTCTTCTTTTCCAAACCCGCCGATGCAGTGGTGGATGATGGGATCACCCTTCCCTATCCGCCCCAGACCGAAAACCTGCACTACGAAGGAGAGCTGGTGATCGCAATCGGTCAGCCCGGCACGGGGATCACCGAGGCGGATGCCCCCGCCCATATCTGGGGTTTTGCAGTGGGCAATGACCTGACCCGCCGCGATCTGCAGGCGCAGGCAAAAGAGATGGGCCGTCCCTGGGACCTCGCCAAGGGGTTTGACCACTCCGCCGTGATCGGGCCGATCCATCCGGTTTCGGCCACGGGCCCCCTGTCTACTGGCCGCATCACCACCACAGTGAACGGCGCGGTAAAACAAGACGCAGACCTTTCAGACATGATCTGGTCCGTGCCAGAGATTGTGTCGATCCTGTCCCATTCGATCACGCTTATGCCCGGCGATCTGATCATGACCGGCACGCCTGCGGGCGTCGGCCCACTAAGCGCGGGCGACCACTGCACCGTTGCCATCGATGGGCTGGGAAACATCACCTCCACCATTGGCCCTGCGATCTGAAAAAAGCACTCGCGCACGGCCAAAAGATTGGTACGATCCGCATATGGGGAAAAGGTGCCCGTCATGAGGTACCCTCCAACAGGGATTAATGGGAGATTTGACGTGAAAAAACTGATGATAACGGCCGCCGCGTTGGCCTTGACCGCCCTGCCAGTTTCGGCGGAGGTAAAGGTTGGTATGATCACCACACTGTCTGGTGGCGGCGCGGGTCTGGGCATTGACGTGCGTGACGGATTTATGCTGGCCATGGAACAGTCGGGCCGCGACGACATCGAGGTGATCATCGAAGATGACCAGCGCAAGCCCGACATCGCTGTGCAGCTGGCCGACAAGATGATCCAATCAGAAAAAGTCGACGTGATGACCGGGATCATCTGGTCGAACCTCGCCATGGCCGTCGCGCCAGCGGCCACAGCGCAGGGCAAATTCTACCTTTCTCCCAATGCCGGTCCGTCGCAACTCGCGGGCGCGGGCTGCAACGAAAACTACTATGTTGTGAGCTGGCAGAACGACGCCTTTGCCGAGGCCGCCGGCCAGTGGTCCCAGGACAATGGTTTTGGCAACGCGATCGTGATGGCGCCGAACTATCCGGCCGGTCGGGATACGATCGCAGGCTTCAAACGCATGTTCAAAGGCGAGGTCGCAGGGGAAATCTACACCAAGCTAGGTCAGACCGATTATGCGGCCGAGATTGCACAGATCAAGGCCGCCGATGCCGACCTGCTTTACTACTTCCTGCCGGGCGGCATGGGGATTTCCTTCATGAAGCAATACGCGGGCTCTGGCGGTGACACGCCCATCGTGGGCCCCGCATTCAGCTTTGATCAGGGTATTCTGGGCGCCATCGGTGAGGCCGCCGTGGGCGTCAAGAACGCCGCCCATTGGTCCAAAGACCTCGACGTGCCGGGAAATGCGGAATTCGTGGAGAGCTTCCAGGCCAAGTATGATCGCTTGCCATCAGTCTATGCTGCGCAAGGGTTCGACACGGCCAATCTGTTGATCTCTGCCGTAGAAAAAGCCGATGTGAAGGATGCGGATGCCTTCCGCGCGGCGTTGTCGGAAGCCGATTTCCAATCGGTGCGGGGCAAGTTTGCGTTCGGGTCCAACAACCACCCCATTCAGAATCTCTACATGCGTGAGGTCGTGAAAGAAGGTGATGTGGTGACCAACCGCATCCTCGGCGTGGCCGCGACGGACCACACGGATGTCTACGCTGGTGAGTGCAAGCTCTGACATGTATGCAGCTCGGCTTGGTCTCAAGTCGGGCCGCGCTTGCCACCTGTTTCCCTGACGCGCGGGCCGGATAGGGGCCGCTGCCCCCAAACCCCTGGTATATTTATGGCCAGAAAAGCATGCTGCCCGATGCTTCATTTGGCTAAAAATATCCCCGCCGGAGGCAATCCGGAATATTCAAACCGCCCAGTCTCTAGTTTGAAAGCAAAACCGACGTGTCGCTTCTCCTGATCGCAGAACAGATCCTCAACGGGCTGCAATTCGGCGTGATGCTGTTTTTGATGGCCGCTGGGATGACGCTGATCTTTGGCGTGATGGGCTTGATCAACTTGGCCCATGGTTCGCTTTACATGGTGGGTGCGTTTGCGGCGGCGACCGCGGCAGGCCTGACCGGGTCATTTCTGATGGCACTGGTCGCGGCGCTGGCGGCCGCGGCGCTGGCCGGTGCGATTGTGGAGATGACTATTATTCGCAGGCTCTACAAGGCGGCCCATCTGGAGCAGGTTTTGGCGACCTTTGCCTTGATTCTGATTTTCTCGGAAGGCACGCGGTGGGTGTTTGGGTCCTTTCCGCTTTATCTTGATATTCCCGCCGGTCTGAATGGCCCTGTGACGTTGCCGGGCGGAATTGAATATCCAAAATACCGGCTTGCCCTCATTGGCATTGGGATCGGCGTGGGACTGATGCTTTGGTGGTTGATTGAACGTACGCAGATCGGGGTGCAGATACGGGCGGGCGAAAACGACCGGGAAATGATCGCCGCTTTGGGCATTGATATCTCAAAACTCTACACTGTGGTCTTCGCTTTGGGCGCAGCACTTGCCGGGCTTGCAGGTGCGCTGGTCGGCGCGATCCAGTCGGTGCAGGTCGGCATGGGGGAGCCTGTGCTGATCCTGGCTTTTGTGGTGATCGTCATCGGCGGGATCGGGTCTATCCGTGGGGCGTTTGTCGGCGCGCTGCTGGTGGGGCTGACGGACACGCTGGGGCGGCTCTTACTGCCACAGTTCTTCAGGTTGTTCATGGAGGCGGACGCGGCCAATCAAACCGGGTCAGCATTGGCCGCGATGTCGGTTTACGTGCTCATGAGCATCGTTTTGATCTGGCGGCCCACCGGGCTTTTCGGGGTGCGGGCATGATGGCCGAGCGGCATATCAACTGGGTGGTGATGGCCCTTTTGCTGGGCATCCCGCTGATTGCCCATATGGTTGATCAACCGTTTACTATCACGCTGGCCACCAAGGCCGCTATTCTGGCGCTGGCCGCCGTGGGCCTCAACATCGCACTTGGGATCGGGGGGTTGGTCAGCCTTGGCCATGCCGCGTTTTTTGGCATCGGTGGGTACGTGATGGGGATCCTTGCCTTTCACGCGCAGAATTTCAGCGCGTTGGAGCTCGGGCCGCTGACCATCGCAGGCACCAAATCCATGCCGATCATCTGGATTACGGCCATGGCGGTGTCTGCCCTCATGGCTGCAATCATCGGCTGGCTGACCGTTCGCACGACGGGCGTTTACTTCATCATGATCACGCTCGCCTTCGGGCAGATGTTTTTCTACTTCTCCATTTCCTGGAGCGCCTATGGCGGAGAAGATGGCCTGTCGATCTGGGTGCGCAATGGGTTTCCGGGATTGAACACGCTGGTGCCGCTGCAGTTTTTCGGCCTGTGTTTTGCGCTTCTGTGCCTTGCGCTTTTGGTCTTTGCCCGGCTTAGGGCCTCACCGTTTGGGTTGGCGCTCAACGCCTCACGGCAGGCGGCACAGCGGGTGCAGACAGTCGGCATGACACCCCAGCGCCTGAAACTCGTGGCGTTCATCATCTCAGGTGCGATCACAGGGTTGGCAGGCGCGCTTTTTGCCGATCTCAACCGGTTTGTCAGCCCGGTCATGTTTTCCTGGCAGCTGTCGGGGGAGTTGATCATTCTCATCATCATGGGGGGCGTCGGACGGTTGATGGGGCCGGTGATCGGGGCGGGTCTGTTTGTGTTGCTCGAACACTGGCTCGGCGGGCTCACGGATTTCTGGCACGTATGGCTGGGGGCGATCCTGCTGGGCATTGTGCTGTTTGGCCGTGGCGGTGTGATCGGGTTTCTCACTGGCAAGGAGGGCCCCCATGTCTGAACCTGTCCTTGAAACGCGCGGGTTGACGAAGCACTTCGGCGCGCTGACGGCGACGCAAGACGTCAGTCTTGATCTGCGGACCGGGGAAATCCACGCCGTGATTGGGCCCAATGGGGCAGGGAAATCAACGCTGATCGGGCTGATCACCGGCAATCTGATCGCAGATCAAGGCGATGTTTATCTGCAGGGTCGACCACTCTCGCGCGAGAGTGTTCAAGTGCGGGCACGGGCAGGGCTTGGCCGGACCTTCCAGATTTCCGCGCTGGCCATGGAGGATACAGTGCTGGAAAACGCCGTGCTGGGCGCGCTCGGCGCGAGCGCGCGGCCATGGCGGTTTTGGCGTTCGGTGCTGGGGGATAGGGATCTGACCGGGCGGGCCATGGCGGCGCTTGAGCAGGTGGGTTTGGAAAAGCATGCGAGCACAGTTTGCCAAGAGTTGAGCCATGGGCAAAGGCGGCAGTTGGAGGTGGCGGTCGCGCTGACACTGGAGCCGCGCGCGTTTTTGATGGATGAACCCATGGCAGGTCTGGGCGCGGAAGGGTCGAAAACCATGACCGGTTTTCTGGATGGGCTGCGGGCACAGGCCCCCATCCTCTTGGTCGAACATGACATGGATGCGGTGTTTGCATTGGCCGACCGGATCAGCGTGCTGGATTACGGGCGGATCATTGCGACCGGGACGGTGGAGGAAATCCGCAAGGATGCAACTGTCAAACAGGCCTATCTAGGGGAAGACGCATGAGCTTTCTGACCATTGAAGGGCTGACCGCATCCTATGGCCCCAGCCAAGCCTTGTTCGGGGTGGATCTGGAGGTTGTCGAAGGGCAGGTCGTGGCGCTGATGGGTCGCAACGGGATGGGCAAGACCACGACGGTGAAGTCGATTTGTAGGATGATCGACAGCGCAGGTGTGTTGCAGTTTGACGGCCATGATCTGGGCGCGTTGCCCAGTCACAAGGTGGCGCGTCTGGGCGTGGGTTTGGTGCCAGAAGGGCGACGCTGTTTTGCGCGCCTTACGGTGGCCGAAAACCTGCTGGCGGCGGCACGGCCCGGCGAATGGGATCAGGCCGCGGTTGAGGCGCTTTTCCCGCGATTGGGTGAGCGGCGGCATCAGGTGGCGCAGTCGTTGTCGGGTGGAGAGCAGCAGATGCTGGCCATCGGCCGGGCTTTGATGACGAACCCGCGGCTTTTGCTTTTGGATGAGGCCACAGAAGGGTTGGCGCCGATCATCCGGCAGGAGATTTGGGCCGCTATTTCCAAGTTGAAGCAGGAGACGGGGTTGACGATCCTGCTGATTGACAAATCGCTGAGAGAGATCAGCGCGGTCTCGGACCGGGCGGTGATTTTGGAGCGGGGCAAGACGATCTGGTCCGGGGCGATTGAGGCGCTGACGCCGGAGGTTTCAAAAACCTATATTGGCATCTAATGCCGGCAAAGCGCCTTCGTCTGGCCCCGGTCTGGCGATCCATTCCTTGGATCAGCAGCACTTTATGCTCGGGTTCCCAAACTCCGCCCGAGCGGTGCTCTGCAATGGCAAATTCGCCAGCTCCTAGGTGGGGCCGGGCGAAGGCGCGGCGGGCTATGCTCTTGATTTCGCGCCGGAGGTTTCGAACAGATGTCTGTAGTCTTCGCGCAGCACGTTCTTTTGCACCTTACCCATGGTGTTACGGGGCAGTTCGTTTAGCAGGATGTACTTGCGGGGATGTTTGAACCGGGCAAGCGCCTCAGAAGCCGCTTTTTCAATGTCTGAAAGATCCGGAGCACTCCCCTGCTCAGCGACAATCACAGCCACAACCGTTTCCCCGAAATCCGGATGCGGCACGCCAATCACTGCGCTTTCCGAAACGCCCGGTTGATCATCCAGAACCAGCTCCACCTCTTTGGGATAGATGTTATAGCCGCCCGAAATGATCAGGTCCTTGTCGCGGCCGACAATGGTGACGTAGCCGTCTTCATCAACGCGGCCCAGATCGCC
>JBCCAJ010000409.1:0-3044 GCA_039814845.1 Pseudomonadota bacterium
AGCGCGCCCATGGCGCTGTCCTGGGGCGGGGGCTCAAGCGGTTGGCCAAGCATCTCAGCCGCGGCAAGGCGGCCCGCCAGAAGGCCCATGGCAGCCGATTCCACATAGCCTTCGACGCCGGTGATTTGGCCTGCGAAGCGGAGATGGGGCTTGGATTTTAGCCGCATCTGATCGTCGAGCAGCGTGGGCGAATTGAGGAAGGTATTGCGGTGAATGCCGCCGAGACGGGCGAAACTGGCATTCTCAAGCCCCGGGATCATCCGTAGCACTTCTGTCTGTGCGCCGTATTTCATTTTTGTCTGGAATCCAACAATGTTATAGAGCGTTCCTAATGCATTGTCGCGGCGCAGTTGGACCACGGCATGGGGCTTTTGATCCGGGCGGTGGGGGTTCGTGAGGCCCACGGGTTTCATCGGGCCATGGCGCAGGGTTTCGCGGCCACGTTCGGCCATAACCTCGATGGGCAGACAGCCGTCGAAGTAACCTGCTGTCTCTCCCTCTTTGAATTCAGTTTTGTCGGCAGCCAGCAGCGCGTCGATGAAGGCTTCATATTGGTCGCGGTCCATCGGGCAATTGAGGTAGGCGGTACGCTCTTCTTCCGTGTCGCCCTTGTCATAGCGGGACTGCATCCAGGCGCGGCTCATGTCGATGCTATCGTGGTAAAGGATGGGCGCGATGGCGTCGAAAAAGGCGAGAGCTTCTGCGCCGGTCTCTTGTGCGATGGCCTGGCTGAGCGGGCCGGACGTGAGGGGGCCAGTGGCAAAAATCCAATGTCCTGAGGAGGGTAGGGCGGAAACTTCACCTTCTTCGATGGTGATCAGCGGGTGGGATTTGAGGCGTTCTGTCACGGCGCGGGCGAACGGGTCGCGATCGACCGCGAGCGCGCCACCTGCGGGAAGGCGGTGGCGGTCGGCCATGTCCATGATGATCCCACCGGCGGCGCGCATTTCCCAATGCAGCAGGCCCACGGCGTTTTGTTCATCATCGTCAGAGCGGAAAGAGTTGGAGCACACCATTTCAGCCAGATCGCCGGTGCGATGGGCGAAGGTTTCCACCTTCGGGCGCATCTCATGGATCACCACGGGCACGCCCATATTCGCGGCTTGCCAGGCGGCTTCGGATCCCGCCATGCCACCACCCACGATATGCAGGGTGTCTGTCATTGTTGCCATTCTGGCGGGCGTTTTTCGATGAAGGCGTTGATGCCTTCCTCGGTGTCCTTGACCATCATGTTTTCGACCATCACGTCGCGGGTGTAGTCGTAGGCCGCATCGAGGCCCATTTCGATTTGGGTGTAGAACGCTTCCTTGCCTATTTTCACCGCCGAGGCGAGTTTGGACGCGATGGTTTCGGCGAGGTCATGCGCAGCGGTGTGCAGCTTGTCATGGGGGACAGCGCGGTTGATCAGGCCCAGCTGTGCCGCGCGGTCCGTGTCGATGAATTCGCCCGTGGTGAGCATCTCAAACGCTTGTTTGCGCGGAATATTTCGGGAAAGCGCGACCATGGGAGTGGAGCAGAAGAGCCCGATATTGACGCCGTTGACGCCGAACCGGGTCCCCTCTGCCGCGACGGCCAAATCGCAGGAGGCAACCAACTGGCAGCCCGCGGCGGTGGCAATACCGTGAGGGGCGGCGATGACGGGTTGGGGCAGTTTGCGGATCGACGTCATCACGCGGGCGCAGCGGGTAAAGAGATCCGCAAAATAGGCCTTGCCGCCGTCTTCCGCCTGACGGCCTTGGGTCATTTCCTTGAGGTCGTGCCCGGCGCAAAAGGCCTTCCCTTCGCCAGACAGGATCACAGCGCGGATGGCGCGATCGTCGCGCAGGGCGTCGAAGGTGGATTGCAGCTCGGCCAGCATGGCGTCCGAGAGGGCATTGAGCCGCTCTGGTGCGTTCATTTTCAGATGTGCGATGCCATCCTGATCAGTGCGTATGAGAATTGCCATCTTGTCTCCCTTGCCTCGCTGTGATCCCCTTTTATGCGCAAGTTGCGAAAGGGGAAAGCATGCCGCTGAAGTTAAATGCGGAAGAGTTGATGACGCTCTTGGATGAGGTGTTCGGGCAGGTGTCGGGGCAGTTTGCCATTGAGGATCTGGGTGAGATGGAAATCACCGTGCGCCTCAAGGTCGGTGAGCAGCATTTGCGCCCCGGTGGCACGGTGTCGGGACCGTCGATTTTCGCGTTGGCAGACGTGGGCGTTTACATGGCCGTGATGGCGATGACGGGGCCTGAGGTGTTGGCGGTGACGACCTCGTCATCCGTGGATTTCATGCGCAAGCCTGAGGGTGGTCGCGATTTAATTGCACATTGTAAGCTATTGAAATTGGGACGAGTATTGGCGGTAGGTGACGTGTTGATTTACTCGGAAGGCGGGCACGATCCGGTGGCGCGGGCGTCCATGACCTATTCGATCCCGCCCGCGCGGTGATCTTGCGCTGTCATGCGCCAGGTCAGACCATGCCAAAGCCCGATGGGCGGGTAGTGTTCTTCGAAATCCATGTCTGGCCTGCGGGTCATGCCAAGGCGCGCCATGACCGCCTGAGAGCGCAAATTGTTCGGCCCGGTATAAGCAAGCACATGCGGCAACCCTACGCGATCAAACACGTCGGTGAGGGCAAGACGGGCGGCCTGGACGGCGATGCCGTTGCCCCAAAAAGCGGGCAGAAGCCGCCAGCCAATTTCATCATGGGGACCAAGGGGGTGACCGGGGGTGTCGTTGTGCATGATGCCGACATATCCCGCGAAATCGCCCCCGTCGAAGACCGCCATCCGGGCATAGCCATGTGTCTTGTAGGCCGTGATGCAGATCTGCAGCCGTTCTTCCGCGTCGGCCGGGGAGAACGGACCTCCGAGGTCTTTCATGACTTTAGGATCGGTCAGTAATGCACTGATAAAAGGAAGGTATTTTTCATTGAAAGGCCGCAGCGTCACAGCCATCCCGCCGCCCCCCAAAAAAGGCCGAAACCGATGACGGCGGCGCTGATCAACGCGGAATAGCCTGCCAGTTTCCATTTGGAAAACGGGCGTTCGCCAAAAGTGCGGCCG
>JBCCAJ010000001.1:0-35709 GCA_039814845.1 Pseudomonadota bacterium
CACCGACTGCATGAAACGCGGCCAGCCCTTCCGGTGAAACTCGCTTTTGGGGCCACGCAGCACAAAGGCCAGATGCAAGATCTCGCGCCCCAAGTTGCGGACCACACCGGGGTTAGGCGCGTTTTCAGGCACGTTAGGCTCGAACGACGCATCCTGCGCCTGTGCCACGGCCCAGGCCGGATACTCCAACCCCTGACGGCGCGCGAGCGCCAGCGACCCCCACATGCGCCCGTTGATTTCCATGAACCACGCCGTGCCATCCGCGTCGCGCAGCAGCTCCACCATGAAAGCCCCACGCCAATTCAACGCGTTGAGAAACGCCGTCACACGCGCACGCAAGTCCGCATCCGGCATCACGGCGCGACAGGCCGACGATCCCGATCCATGCGGGTTCATCATCCGCACGCGGGTATGGCCGGACCAACCGACCACGCCGGTACGCGTGACAAAGCCAAAGACGCCTTCGCCCTGCCCCGCCACCAAAGGCTGCACCAGCAGCGGCTCCATATCTGTCTCTAACGTGGCTTTTAGTGCTTGTTGCTGGGCGGTATCACGCAGGTAGGTCGCATCGCCCTTGCCCAGCGTGCCCCCCTCCACGCGCACCGCGAGCGCCGGTTTTGCAATCACCGGCAGTGGCAATACCTGATCCAGATCGCCCGGCACGCGCACCACCACCGTTTCCGGCAGCGCCAGCCCGGCCGCACGCGCAGCCTCGACCTGCACCGTCTTGTCCAAAGCGGCCGCCGCCTGCATCCCGGAGGCACCGGCGATGCGCGCCGGATCAATCCCCGCTTCCCCTGTCAGCCACAGGCCCACATCATCCAAAGGCAGGACAAAATCAGGCGCATCCGCCCCCGTCATCAACCCGACCAAAGCGGCGGCACTGGCCTTGGCATCCGCCTCCGGCCCCACGATCACATGGAGGCCCGCCAGTGGCAGCGCCCCCAGTGGCAGATCACGCGAACGCGCAAAGACCGACACCCGGTGCCCCGCACTCAGCAAGGAAAACACCACTTCGGGCGCAGGCAAAGCCTCGGCAAAGCCGATCAACACATGGCACGGCGTGCTCACAGGTGCCTCTTGATCATACCCACGACCCGGCGGCGCAGCGGTCTGAGCACAGGTTCGCGGCCCAGCATCACGTTTTCAATGTCTTCAATCGTCATATCAGAGCGCGGTGAGGTGCGCGGGATCGGCGCGCGATCGGAGCGCCATGCGCCGCCATCCGAGCTGTAGACATGGGTGTAGCCGCGCGATTTCAGCGCCCGCAGCACAGCGCCGTTATAGCGTCCAAAGGGGATCGCCGCAGCGGTCACAGGCTGCCCCGTGACCCCGGCAATCGCGGTGCGGGCATGGTCAAATTCGCGCGTCTGACCGGCGGCATCCAGCGCCTTCCAATCCACATGAGATGCGCCATGGGTGCCGATGCTGTGACCGGCCTTCTGCAGCTCGTGCATGTCCGTGGCACTCAGCGATCCTGCCTCGCCGATCCGGTCTGACAGCACAAAGAACTGCGCGTGCATCGCGTGCTCGGCCAAAAGCGGCGCAGCGAGGGTCAGGTCCGAGGCATTGCCGTCATCAAAGGTGATATGTGTCTCTACCTTGCCCTTCAGGGACCTGGCCAAATCCAGCGTCTGGGCAAAAAGATCCGCAGGCACCCAATAGAGCGCCTCGCCCGGCTCCAGCGCACGGGTCGGCTGGCCCAGCCCGTGGAAATTCAGGATCACCCGCCGCATGGGTCAGCGGTCACCGCGCCGGATGGCACGGCGCGGGGGGGTTGCCCGCGTGACAGGCTCGGGCGGCGGTGTGGGCCGGTCCCGGCTGTGCTGGGCAGGTTCGCGGGTATAGACCAGCGCACCGGGGTCAGACACCTCAGCGATATCCGGTCCGGCCTCCCCCGCCTCGGGTTGATTGCGCGCGCGCTCACCCGCCTCAATGATCCAGACGCCTGCACCGAAAAAGAACATCACAAAGGCCATCACCGCATGCCAGTAGTGCACCGTGCCGCCCGTGATGATCATGCCGCCAATCGCAATCAGCCAGCCTGCACGACACGCGATGGCGCGCGGATCTGTCAACGGGGCCAGGGCCGCGCGGCGGATGATGTAAAACAGCGCGACAGCCAGAAACAGGAACGACGGGATACCAAAGCGCATCGTATGCAACAACCAGAAGTTATCCGCGCTTGATGACATCCAAGAGGGGCGCGCCCATTGGTCAATATTCGCCCCCAGTCCGAACATCGGATTGGCCCAGACGTTTTCCATCCCGAACCGCCAGATCAGAATGCGGTTATAGGCATTGCCTGAGTTGAAGCTGGCATAGGTTACCAGCACGTGAAACGGCGTGCGGTTGGACAACAGATCAATGGCCACATAGAGCATTGCGAACAAGATCGAGAAAATCAACCAGCGCCGGGGCACGCGCCGCATCACCCGGTCCCAGGCCATGAACACCCCTTGCACAACACCCGATATCAAAGCCCCGGTAGAGAGCGACACAAAGGTCCCCACAGCGGCCAATACCGCCCCGCTGAACCGCGTCAGCGATGAACGCATCACATAGAACATCAACCCAAGGCCTGCACTGCAGAACAGCCCAAACAGGATCGGATGCGAGAACACGGTCTGCGCACGTCTGAGCCCCCAACGCGGCAATTGATGGTTGATGCTGGGGCCCATCGGGATCAGCTCAAGCATAATGGCACGGTGGGTGATCGCTTCTACGACCCCAAAAGGCACAAGCACCAGCAAAGCAAGGAAAAACAGTTTGGCGAAATAGATGAAATCCGCTGCCGACCGGATTGCCACCCGCGCCAGCATATAGGCCCCGAAGGATTCAAGCATGTAGATGCCGACCTGCTCAATCAGCGATCCGCCCTCGGGCACCACCCCCACCGTCAACGCCAGCACCGCCCAAAGCGCGGAGGCCAGCATCAGAAAGTCAAAGATTTGCAGCCGCCCCGCCCTGCCCGACACCAGTAAAAAGAACATCGGCACAAAGGTCAGCAACAGCACGATCCGGTGCGGCATCAGCAACAAGGGCCCGACGCGGATCCAAACCGGCAGCACCATGCCCAACATGAACATCAGCAGCATGAGCCGCGCCATCTTGCTGGGCGCATCTGCCCCGGTGTTCAGGGCAGCCGCCGGCAACGCCCCAGGCGCGTCATACCGTATGTCTGTCGCTGTCACCGCGCCACCTAGAACTAGAAGTCGTTTCAAGCCAAGTATAGCGCAAGAATACGTCTTTGCTATGACCCAAGCGTGAACGAATGCGCCGGTGTGACCCAATTTCCGGGCATCCGCCGGTCACCGGCGAAAACCCGCAAACGGGGATGCTGCATTACTGGCTCAAGGACCCACCGCTCAGGCCAAAGGCGCCGCCACTGCCCAGATTGGCCAGACCCGTGGCCGTACCACGCACATAGACCAAGGGGGGTGTCCCGGTGACCAGCTGCCCATTGCTGCCCCAGTCGCGGAACGATCCATCCGCGGCATAGAACCCCGAAAGATTGGCCGAGTCTTCAAGATCAAAGAAGGTCTCTCTGGGATCCAGATAGGCCCGCCCGAACCGCCCGATAAAGCGGTTGGCCTCTGTCAGGCTCGCATGCAGCCGGAAAGGGGAGCTGCCAAGTTGGATACTCTCCACCCGGGTCAGGTCGCGCACGTTCAGGAAATTGTCCAGCACACCGTTTTTCACAAACTGGATGCGCCCGCTCCACATGTCATAAGAGACCACCAAACGGATGAGCCCATCCTCGGGTTTGAGCGTGAAATTGGGTAAGGTCCTCATAAAGGCCTCTCCCGTGGAATGCTTCATATAAAGCTGGATCGCACCGCCGCCAAATTTGCGCAAATAGAGCCTATTACTGGGGAAACTGAACAGATCCATGGTGGTGTCGTCATGGGCGGCATCGATCTCTCCCTCCCAGGCCATCAACACCGATTGCCAGGGGGCGGCAGCCGATCCAACCAGTTGCGAGGACCGCTCGAAATGCACCGCGCCGTTCCAGATGGTCAGCGGGGCCACATCCGTCACACCGCCCACCGGCGCAGGCTTGTCATAGACCGCACCATGGATGCCATCGCCGGTATAAAGCCCGGTGCCCAAGGCACCCGCCTTGATCGGCGACAGGCTCGCGCCGGTGTCTCCCTTGGGGATATAGGCGCTGGCATAGTCATCGACCCCGATCCCCGCCAGCGCACCAAACCCATCGGTACCGACAAAGTAATCGTTCTCGCCCAGATCATCCGTGCCAAAGTTGATCTTGAGATTGCCATAGCCGTCCAGCGTGTCCAGTGTTCGCGGATAAAACCCAGACCCGTCTTGCGCGCCCAGCGTATATCCTGCCACCACGTTCTTCCACATGCGTACGTTCGAGCTGCCGGTGAAATAAATCACCGGGGCTGAACCGCCCTGTGGATCAGGGTTGCCTGCAATCGTATTGTGGAACACCTCCACATATTGGCCCGGATCGGCACTCACACCTGACAGCTCCAGCGCCAGACCGCGCGTCACCAGCAGGTTGAACCCGATCTTGATGTTCACATAGCTGTCCGGTGCGCGTGGGTCATTCAGCTTCACGCCCGTCGCGCCATAGGTCGGCAGTGGGCTGTGCCCGGCGGCGATCTCCAGATCATTGCGCACCTTGGCGGAGGATCCGAAAATGTTGCCGATGAAATTGACATTGGCCGTGGTGCGCGGATCGTCTGCGTTAAAGCCGAAAAGCCCCGAATGCGGCCCGTCATTGCTGCTGCCCACCTCGCCATCCGTCACCTCATCGGCGGCAAACACGCCCAGGCCACGGTTGTCGAACACGTTACAGCCGTCGCAATAGCCGATCGTGCCAAAGCCGGTATAGGTGTCCATGATGATGTTGCGCGACCAGCTGGAATAGACCCCCTGATAGCTGTCGCTGGCGGTGATGATGACGCCTTTCTCAAGGTCGTGGATATAATTATCCTCCACCACGATATGCTCGCCCCGCGCGCCACTGCTGCTTGTTTGGGTCTTGATCCCCTGCAGCTGCAGCGATGTGTTCCAGTGATCGCGGTAATCATCATTGGCCACGATATCCGCCGTAGTGCGCGACCACACATTGTTCTGGCGCACCGTGACATGCCGACAGGGCAGCCGGATCTCGATCAGGGCGTTCTGCCGCACGCTCTCCATTGCATCCCCGTTGAGGTTCTGCATTTCCAAAGGCAGCAACCCGCCAGCGGTCATCTGGGTCTCAAAACCCTGAATAATCAGGTTCTCAGTGCCCTCTTCCGTGGTCAGTGCGGCAAGGGTTACCGTGCGCACAGACTGGCGCGGATCGCTGTGCTCCAACCAGTTGGCCGGCTCCAGCACGAAATCGTTCTGCCAGGCGCGTGCAGGCAGCCACAGCCGCCCCAACCCGCGGCCATCCCCGTCCTGCACCATCAGACCACGCGCGCTGAGTGGCAGTGATGCATAGACCGCAATCAGCTCCTCGGGCCGGGCTGAGGCGTGATCGTCTTCGATCATCACATCAAGCGTCGCTCCCGTGTCAAAGACCAGCGGATAGATCCCCGCCAGCGCCCCCGCACCCGCGCCCGTGGGCACCAGACGCCCACCAGTGATCTCCCAATGGCCGCCGGGATCGCCCGCGGTGATGCTGTTGCCTTGCACCGGCACCCCGCCCATGCCCGCAGGCGTCAGCGCGCCGAAGGGCATCGCCCCCTCAATCGCTACGTCTTCCACCGTGATCTGGAATGCGGCCGAGGCGCTACCGCCTGAGTTGGCGGCCGTCACCACAACCACCTCACCTTCACGCGTCACATCTGTCGGTACGCTCACATCGCCCGTGTTAGGGTCGATACTGACCCCGCCACCGGTCACTGCAAAGCTCAGGTTCAGACCCGCAAAACCACCCGCTGCAGCCACCACCTGGGGCCCGGTCCCCAGATCAAAGATCTCATCAAAAAGCCCGGTACCCACTTGTGGCGGCACATCGCGAAACACCACATGCGGCGAGCTTTGATCGCCATGTCCCGGCGCACTGACCAAACAAAAGATCACGTCTTCCGGTGCCAGCGGCGCATCGGGGGTAAAGGTATCAGCCACCGCCCCTGCAATCGCGCCATTGGCTTCGGTACACCATTGATAGGTCAGCCCCGCAGGCACATCAGTGCCCGAGGCCACGGCCCCAAGCGGGCTGCCCCGCTGGGCACAGGTGCCATAGGTGGGATTGTTGGTCAGACCTGTCAGGGAAATCGCGAAACCTGCCCCGGTTGCCGTCTGCGGTATCGTGCTAAGACTTAAGCGGTGCGCGATGTCCATTTGTCTGTTCCCCTTACCGCAAGCCGACGATGTCAGCGGCTGTGGTGCCTGTCGCCAGCACCCGCATCACGCGCAGCGGATAGATGACACTGGCCTGCATATTGCGCAACACCACACTGTCGCCTGACTTCAGTTCGACGGCCACATCACCGCCTTGGCCTACGTAAAGGGCACGCGTCACGAAGGCCAGATCCTGCGTATCACTGGGGGTAATTGTTTCAGCCGCCGCCGCCGGAGCAGTCAGGGTCTCTGAATGGGTCGAAAAGTCATCCGTCATCTCAGTCTCTCCTCTGAGGGTTTGAGCCCCCACAAGGTCAGAGTATGATGGAAAGGTCCTTACGCAACCGCACCGTCACAGCCTCAAAGGCGCAACAGCACGGCGGCTTAGAGCCTAAACCCTAAGCCGCCGCGTATTGTCAAAAGTGCATGTCAGAGGCCAAAGTCATCTGCCGATCGGAAGAGCTCAAGAAACTTGAGCCGATCCTCCAACTGCTGGCTGGGCACGACCTCCATCCGTCCCCCGCTTGGCAAGAAGAAAAACGGCACCTCGTCCTCGATGACCTGGACAGTCTCGACAGGCATGTCGTCCGGCTCATCTACCGTGACAGATGGTGCATCGATCACCAACGCGTCGAGGTCTTCCTGCGATACGGTCGGCACATCGCCCCCGTCATCGCTCTGGGCATCCATCTGCTCGTCCTCATCCGGCAGCCCGTCGTCAGGCACTGGATCAGGCTGATCGCTGTCTTCCCCTGACGTGGGGGCCTGGGGGCTGTCCTCCACCGCATCATCGGGGGCTGGATCGGGCGGGGGGGCCACGCCGTCGGGCAGATCAAGATCGACCTCAAAGAGGGTCTCATACTCTGCCGCCACCTCCTGCGCGCTCAGGGCCGCACGGGTGAACTGCACTTCATCGATCAAACCGCCAAAAGCACCGCCGCCGCGCCCGCCAACCAGCATGTCATGCCCGTTGGTGGTCGCCTGAATGCCGGTCAGGCCGGTCTGTTGATCAACCTTCACCCCATCAAGATAAAGCGTCGCCGTCCCGGTCTCCGCCGAGAACGTATAGGTCATGTGGTGCCAGGCCCCATCGTCAATGGCGTCCGTCTCCACTTCCAGTCCGATACCCTCCCCGGTCGACGTAACACCACCAACGGTTAACTCACCGTCCTTGGTGCCGATAAACGCCGTACGCGAGAAATACATCAGCATGCCCGCGTCATCATTGGCCGCGGTGCCACCGTCCTTCTGAAACGCCATCGAGATGGAGAATTCCGGGTTGTCGAGGATCTCTTCGGAGCGCTCAACCTCCACATAGGCGCTTTCCTCGGACAACCGAAGTGCGGTGCCAAAGCGGCTCTGTTCCGTGTCTGCGGCACCGATGACCGTAACCACATTGGCCACGTCACTGATATCCGCGATACCGCCTTCGAAATCCATCGTCACCGCCTCGGCGGTAAAGACCTCGATGGTCTTGTCCGTGGCGGTGGTGGTCCCATCCGCCAGCGTGAAGGTCGCCGTCACATTGTACTCACCCGCCGTGGCGTAGGTATGCGCAACAGAGCGCCCCGTGCCCGTGGTGCCATCACCAAAGTCCCAGGCCACAGTACTCCCGGCCAGGTCCGCCTCACTTGCCAGCGTAAAGAGCGACTGCGCCTCAAAGGTGATTGTCTTGACATCCCGACCGGTGCCGCGCGCGTCCGACAACACCGCCACATAGGCCTCCTCAGAGACGCCAAACTGGCTGATGTCTGCACCAAAGCCCGCAGCAGCACTGCCATCCCGCGTGATCAGATCCGTCAGATCAGCATTCGGCTCTAAACCGTTGACAAACAGGTCACCTGCATAGTTTTCGCCCAGCGGATCGCGGTCCTGCGTGAACAGGTTGTCGCCCAAGGTGATGTTGATATCAGGGTCGTCCACAGACGATCCTGACAGCTGGCCTGCGATGATGTTCCCATCGATGGTCACGTTATCTGTGTCCCGCGTCAGGACGATGCCTGGTGCCTGCCCCTCACCGCCGCTGCTTTGCACAAAGCTGTTGTTCAGGATCGACAGCCCATCGACGTTTTCCGCGCGAATGCCCTGCGCGTCCCCATTGTGCAGCACGTTGTTCTCGATCACCACATTGCGGAACCCCTGCCCAGTGCTACCGCCGGTGTCATCAAGGTGGATACCCAGGATCGGACTGGGGTTGGTGCCCTGCTTGAGAAAGTTATCACGGATGATGATGTTCTCTTGCGGTCCACTTGGATCGGCCATCGGGAAGATGTGGATCATGTTGCCATGATCACCTGTCCCGCCCAGATCAATCGGGTTGGAGCTCTCAAACTGGTTGCCGATGATCTCCACATTGCTGACATCACCGCCGGTCATCGGCGAGGTACGCATGTCGTGGATATAATTGTCGTGCACATACATGCCGTCGACACGGGCATAGTTAATGCCAATGCGGAAATCGAAAATCTCGGTGCCCGAGATGTTCACATTCTCCATTCGGTGGATCTGCACTCCCACACCAACGGGCGCGTCAGCATATTTAGGGTCTAAACTGGGGTCTGGACCGCCATGCAGCACTGAATTCGTCACAGAGATATTCGCGCCATCCGTGGCGCGAAAACCAGAGGTATAGCTGGTGTTGCCAACGGGATCGAAATCCACCTCGATCTGGTCGAAATGTATGTCCGAACTACGCACCAAATGGATCTTGTCAAACACCGCACGATTGTTCGGGTCGGCAGAAACGATCGTAACCCCCTCCCCGCCAAACACCTTACTTCTTAGAAACAACTCACCATAGTTACCTGCCTCAAGCTCGATCCGGTCACCGGCGCTGGCGTTGTCCAGCGCGGCACTCAGCCCAGCAGCAGTCGAAACCGTAAACGTCTGTCCCATAATCTATCCTAAGTAGGATCGCGGTCACAGCAGCACGAGGCTGCCCCTCAGATGTACCGCGATAGTTTTAATAAAAAGCAAGACCGTGAAGAATTCATGAAATCCCCAAGACCGATCCTGCACCTGCGCGCTCACCTAGGCGCGGCCCAAACCGGGACGCAAATTTAAATAAAGTGCCTGAATGAAACCGGCAGTAACAAGCTGATTTCACGAAGCTTACTGCAAGATTCCGCTCACTTCACAAATCTTTGGGATGCATGGAAACAATGCTCTGATTATAGAGGCATTGTGTCACAAACTGGGCCAACTCGGTCCGGTCGCACAAAATTTGGTCAAACCGGCCCATAATGCCGTCAGGTATGCAGTATAGGTGTCTCTAGGCAGCAGTTTAGAGACCTCTTTCGTGCGGCAGCGCGCCTTAATCCGCGCCGCGCAGCGCCTGACCCAACATCCACCCCATCCGCGCCAATCGGATGCGCACCAACGTGCCAACCGCACGTCGTTTTTCCAGCACCGTCAGACCCGGCGCACGCAGCACTTTAGGCAGATGCGCCAGCACACTTGCCGGCATCAGCAGCGCCCTGAGCGCCCATTTCATCCGCCCGGAATGTCCCTCGAGCAAGAACCCTTCCCGCGTCAGCCGCCGCCACTTGTGACGCAGCGCCGCCCAGTCCTGTCGTGACGGATGCCCAGCGGCAAACTCATGCTCAAACGCCAGCGTATGACCGGCCTTGGCGGCGCGCTGGCTCCATTCTTTGTCCTCGGAAACCGCCGGGCGGAACCCGCCTACATCTTCGAAGACCGCGCGCGACACCACCAGATTGCCCGCCCCCAGAAAGGCATCACGCGTCAGATACGCCGCCATCTTGAAGGCAAAAACCTGCTCGAATGCTTCGGCCCCGGAACAAGGGCGCGGCGTTTCATGAAACACATCCACGCGCCCACCGATGACCGTGCCATCCTTGGCAATTCGCCGCCCGACCGCCAGCCAATCTGAGGCGGGCAGGCAATCGGCATCAATGAACATGAGCCAGGGGGCCGTTGTCTCGGCCACGCCCCGGTTGCGCGCGGGGCCTGCCCCGCTTGTCGGTTCCGTGACAAAACGGACCGTGGGAAATGCGTCTCTAACGGGGGATAGATCCACCGTCGAGGCATTATCAGCAACCACAATTTCCACATCCTCATCCGCCTGCGGGATCAAGGCGGTCAGACAGCGGGCCAGCCGCTCTGGGTCGTTGTAATGCGGAATGATTACAGCAATTTCGTAAGACATCATCGGTCATATCTCATCGGCAGTTCAGGTGCAGTGATGCCGCATCACTACGGCGAAAGATAGACAGGTTTGAGATTTATGCTGCAATGCAACGTCACCCCGTGTAATCCCTGCGCGCGCCCTATGGAAACCAATCGCATGACCCAAACGCCCCCGCCGTCGAGCCCAATTCTGTCCATCATTGTGGTCAGCTATAACACCAAGCAGATGACCTTGGACTGCCTTGCGTCCCTCTACGATCAGACCACCCTGCCGTTTGAGCTGATCGTGGTCGACAATGCCTCCACCGACGGCTCGGCAGAGGCCATCGCCGAGGCGTTTCCTCAGGCCCATCTGATCGCCGAGCAGACCAATCACGGCTTTGCCCCCGCCCATGACATCGCCCTGCCCCACGCCACCGCCCCCTGGCTCTTGCTTTTGAACCCGGACACCGTGGTGCTGGACGGTGCCATCGACAAGCTTTTCGCCTTTACAGAGACGCATCCAGAGGCGGGCATCTGGGGCGGCAAGACCCTTTATGCCGACCGTTCGCTCAACCCCTATTCCGTCTGGGGCCGCATGACGCTCTGGTCCACCTTCTGCCGCGTGGCGGGTCTGTCGGGTATCTTCAAAAGCTCCGAGCTGTTCAATTCCGAGACCTATGGCCAATGGCCCCGTGACAGGATCCGCGCCGTCGACATCGTGGTCGGATGTCTCTTCCTCATGCGCCGCGCCGATTGGGATGCGCTGGGGGGCTTTGACCCGGCATTCTTCATGTATGGGGAAGAGGCCGATCTGTGCCTGCGCGCCCGCGCCGCCGGCCACGCCCCGATGATGACGCCCGATGCCGTGATCGTGCACTATGGCGGGGCCTCAGATACCGTGCGCGCCGACAAGATGGTCCGCCTGCTGCGCGCCAAGACCGAACTGGTCAAACGCCACTTTGCGCCGGGCACCCGCCACCTGGGCCGCGCGCTCTTTGCGCTTTGGCCACTGTCGCGCTGGATCGCCACAGGGCTTGCCGGGACAGTGCTGGGCCGCGAAAGCCTGCGCACCAAATCCAAAACATGGGGCGAGATCTGGCAGCGCCGTGCGGAATGGCGCGACGGGTTTTAGACCCTAAAGCGCCCCGCCTTAAACCTAGCGCGCCTTCAGCCACGCCTCCAACGCATCCATCAGATCTTCGGTCACATCCGCCCCGCTCAGCGTGATCTTACCCTTGCCGCGCTTCACCGTGATCCCCGCCTGCGGTGCCTCATCGGCCCTCTCAACCCTCTTCGGAGCAGCGGAGGGGGCAGCCTCACCAACAGGTCGCAACGCCTCTGACAGCACCTCCTGCTCGGCCTCCGCATCACGTTCAAGATCTTCGGGCAGCGCCATGGCAATCCGTGCGGCCAGCCGCGCATCCGTCTCAAGCGCACGGGCCAGCGCCAGACCCTGTTTCTCCGTCAGGCGCGCGGGATACTGCAGCACCTCATCCAGCGCCTCATAGATCGCAAGGAACGATGCGATCTTGGAACGCTTGGACGACGACACATTCCCGAAAAGCCCCTTCACCGCCAACCGCGCCGTGGGATAGGCACCTTGCTCCGCAGCCCGCGCCGCAATCCGCGCGCGCTCATAGAAACTAAGCCCTGCGCGGATCTCGTTCTCCTCGACCATGGCAAGGTATGCCTCTGAGGCCGTCTGCGGTGCCCGCACAAGGCAAAGCGCATCATCTGCGCCCTCAATCCCCCGCAGCGCCACCAGACGCCGCCAGCCCGAGATCAGGCCAAAGCGCCCCTCGCCCAGGGCCACCACCTCCAGCGGGGTCTGCTGGCCGCGCACGCGCAGGCTCTGCTCCAAGGCAGCCATCTCTTCGGCATCGACGACGGCGCGGTCGCGCACCAGATAGGTCTCGTCAATCGCATCAAGTGCGATCCGCTGAATGAGCCGCCCTTCGCGCCGCGCATCTGTCATCTCGCCTGCGACTTCTTCGAGTGCGGCCTGTTTGGCCGAGGCCCCCGCCACATCGGCAATCGGAGCGGTCCGCACCCCGGCCCAGCCGTTGGGCAGCGCCTTGGTTTCGGGTGCGCGTTCAGAGCCGGGCTGCAGCGCATCCATCAGAGCGGCAGGGGCGAGGCGTTTACGCTTGGCCATGAGACATCCTTTCATTGCGTGCAGTGATATTCACCCAACAGTTTGGATGTCGCGTAAACCAACCGAACGCCCACTTTTCACAAAATCCCGATTCAATGAAATCAATGCCTTGGAACCCAAATGTTTCGCATGCGAAAACTTTTCGCGCCCCGGCAAGCACTCCAAAATTCATTCTGCCGCCTCCGCCTGAGCGGCAATCTCATCACGTCGCCAGATCCCCAGCAACAATTGCTTGAACGCGGCATAGGTTTCATCAAAGGTTGCGCGCCCGCGGGCATAGGTGTCGCGGTTGAAGTTGCGGTAGTCCGCCTCGTAGATGCCGTTCACCTCTTCTCCCGCCTGGCCAATCAGCGCCGTGAAATCCTGCCGGTAAGGCGACAAGGTCTTGCCGAGATAGGCCTGCATGAGCCCTGCCATCTCGGCCTGCTGGGCACCGTCATAGCGCGTGACGACCGCGCGCACCGCGTCCCATTCAAAGCGCATCTCCTCGCGCCCCAAGGCCCGCGCTGCGATGTTCTCGCCTTCCTCAATGGACTGGAAGGTCGAATGCAGCATGTCAAAAAACCGCCCCGTAGAGTCGAATTCCACGAAGGATGCGCCCAGAGGCACCAGCAGAATGTCGGCTGCCGAAAGACCATTGATCGTCAGATAACCAAGAGCAGGGGGCGTATCCAAAAACACCAGATCATAGTCGTCAAGCACACCGTCCTCGGCCAATGTTTCACTCAGCGCATCCCAGAGTTTCCAGCCCCGTGCGGCCATGCGCCAGACCGGGATCTGGAACTCGGACCAATAGAGATTGAGCTGTGCCCCGATGATATCAATGTTGGGCCAATGGGTTTCCTGCACGATGCTTTTGGCCGTGATCTTCAGCGCTTCGTCCAATGTTTCATCCAGCGGTTGCGGTGCCTCGCCCCGGTCCAGACGGCGCTGGTTGTCGCGTCTGAGATGCGTCGCATAATGCCGCGCGAGCAGAGGAAAGACGGTCGACCATTCGTCCGGCACCTGCGCGCCAAAGATCGAGGTCATGGACCCTTGGCTATCAAGATCAATGACCAGCACCTTGTAGCCGTCCAGAGCCGCTGACATGGCCAGGTGCGCACAGGTGGAGGTCTTGCCCACCCCGCCTTTGAAGTTGGCGACAGCCACGATCTTGGCATCCAGCCCCTCAGGGCGGTAGGGCATGTACTCCTTGGCTTTGGACCCTTCAGCCCCAAAATGCGCGCGCAGCTTCAAGACCTCATCAAGGCTGAACCACCGCGCCCCGCCTTCGGTCTCGGAGATGCCTTGCGGCAGATCAGGGTTGGCCCGCAGCACGCGGCGGAAGTGGGCGGGGGCAACTGGAATGAGGTACTTTGTGATTTCCCAGGTGGAGAACAGCCGCAGCTTTTTGCGCCCCGTCTCGTCCATGCCGCGCGCGGCCAGATCATCGCGCCCGCGCTGACAGTTCTGGGCAATCTGCGCAAAGCCTGTCGTGTCGGTGGCTGCTCCCAAAGACGCCTGCGCCTCATCTGGGTTGATGTTGAAATAGGGGGGGCTGCTCATTTTTTGACCCTTATGTACCGTGTTTTCCACAAAGTAGCACGAAAGGTGGTACATGAGAAGATAGGTTGAACACACATTCTGTTTTCTTAGCAAATCAAGGGGTTCTGTAGGACACAGCGCTGCTGATCTGGAGCCTAGCCCATCTTTTTACTGTTAGATATAGGTTATTAGATAGTTACGAGGGATGTGATGCTTCTAAGTCTTTGTTTCTGCATGCTCAGAAGCGCATTTGAAACCACGAAGCGACTCTGATCCCACGATAAGGCGACTCCGTTCCCACGAGCAACCGACTCCGATCCCCCGATGCGCGCCGCCACGCCCTGTGGACAGAATCGCGGGCGGACCCTAGACAGGTGTCACTGAAACGACGAAGACCCCGACAAGAGCCATAAGGCCACCGCGGGCGAGCAGGCAGGCAGATGTTCATCGATCCCCATCCGGTGCACCCATGAGCGGTGCGCTGACATCCAATACACCGGACCCAATACAGGGTCATATTCAGGGTGATTTCTTCGTCTGCGATTTTTTCGCAGCCGTCCCCAAACACGATTTGGCGAGCATGGAGCACCCGCTCTTTTCGCTCTCGACCCGGCCGGACCGGCGGATCCTCAACTACACCCACGGCGAGACCGAGATGACGATCACCCCCTCGGCGCGGGGGCGGGCGACGATCTTTGATGCGGACATCCTGATCTTTTGCATCAGCCAGCTGATGGCGGCGGTGAACGCCGGGCGTGCAACCTCTCGCACGCTGACGCTGACCGCGCATGATCTGTTGAAGGCGACCGGGCGCGAAACTTCGGGCGATGGCTACAAGCGGTTGCGTGACGCGTTTGAGCGGCTTGCGGGCACGCGCATCACCACCAACATCACCACCGGGCCCAAGGACGATCCCACTGAGACGACCACGGGCTTTGGCCTGATCGAGAGCTGGCAGATCGTGCGGCGCACGCGGGCAGGGCGGATGGTGAGTGTCTCCGTCACGCTCTCGGAGTGGCTCTATCGGGCGGTGCTGTCGAAATCCGTGCTCACACTCAGCCGCGCGTACTTCTCTTTGCGCAGACCCTTGGAACGCCGGCTTTATGAGCTGGCGCGCAAACACTGTGGACGTCAGCCGGTTTGGCGGGTCTCCGTCGAGGTGCTGTGCCTCAAGTCCGGCTCTACATCCCCCCGCCGCGTCTTTCGTGCGATGCTGCGCGAGATCATCAAGGCGGACACGATCCCCGATTATGTGCTGACCGAAGAGCCGGGCGATATCATCTGCGTCACCCCGCGTAGCGCGGTGATCGAGCCAGGCCGCGCGCCTGTGCTGTCACAAGAGGCCCGCGATCAGGCGCGCCGCCTTATGCCGGGATGCGACGTCTATGCGCTGGAGGCCGATTGGCTGGCGTTCTGGGCGGCAAGCGGCAGGCGCGCGCTCAAAGCCCCGGACCGGGCGTTTCTGGGATGGGTCAAGAAACAGGCCGCATTCTAGGCTCTGAGCCCGATCGGCGCTGATTTTTCAGGCAGTATCCTGCTGGTTCTTGGGCAGCGACCTCTTTCGGCTTGGTGGGTGCCGGGCCGCCCCCCTATAATCGTACAAGTTGAATTTTGCGGTACTATTGGCCTGTGACGCAAATCTGTGCTATACTGCGTTGCAGCGAGAATTTTTATCGCAGCTTGTCTACACTCTAAGCTCTTCTGCCATAGGGCATATTTCAGTAACCCGTGCTTTGGTTCTTTTTTGATCTCATTACCTTCTGTTGTCGGTGCGGCCGGCACTAAGAAAGCCATACACATGACAAAGATGTCTCATATTGAACTGTCACCCCAGGGCCGAGATCAGGCTCTGATAAAGGATGCGCTTGCCCATCAAGTCAGCGTCGTGATCCCATGCTATAACGCGGCACCCTGGGTCGCTCGGACCCTTGCCAGTGTTCAGGCCCAGGGCGATGTGGTGGCCGAGATCATCGTGGTTGACGATGGTTCTACTGATGCCAGTCTTGATGTCTTGCAGCCCTTTGCGGCGGCGGGTGACATCACGCTTTTGACTGGGCCCAATGGCGGCGGCTCCCATGCGCGCAACCGTGGCTTGGCTGAGGTCAAAGCGCCCTATGTGATGTTTCTGGATGCCGACGATGAGATTGACGGCGATATTCTGCGCGGCTCTGTACAGGCATCGCGGGCGCAGAAGGCGGATGTGGTGTTCTCACAGATGGAGATCCGGTTCACGGATGATACGCCTTCTCAGCTCAAGGGGCCGCTGGGCGGACCAGACCAGACCGAGCGTCAGATCTTTGAAGACTGGTTTGATGGTGGCTGGGTGAACCCCTCAGCGGTGGTCTGGCGTACCGCATTCGTGCGGGACATTGGCGGCTGGAACGAAGCGGCTTCGGTGGGCGATGACGGCGATCTGGTCCTGCGTGCGATGCTCGCGGACGCAGTGGCGGGACGTAATGAGCAAGGGCGCGGGGTCTATTATCGCGGCAATGCGGGGTCGGTGTCGCTCTCAGGCGGTGTGACGGGTGAAAAACTGTCGCTGCACATCGAGCAGATTCACGAGTTTTGCGAGGCCGCGCGCGCCAAGGGCTGGGGCGATAACCTGACGCGGAATTATGCAGCGCTCTATTTTCTGGGGCGCAAGGCGTTTCGTACCGGTCATCCAGAGCTGGGTCATCGCGCGCTGGCGGTGCTGCACGATGCCGGTCACCGGGGCCATCACGGCACCAAGATGCACAACCTTCTGGCCGGAGTGATCGGGCTGGAACGCAAGGTGCGCTGGTTCGGGTCCTGACCGCGAGGGCGTTTATGCGTCTCTATGTGGGCGCAACAGGGCGTTTGCGGATCTTGCCGCTGATCATCTTGCCGGCACGCGTTAGCTCCGCCATCAGCGGATGGCGCAGCAGATGCAGTGTGATCAGCCCCAGGAGGCCTGCCGCCACCAAACAGGCCAGCAAGACCGGGATCGACCCATCACCGAGGTCTGCGTATTTCCATAAGGCCACTGGGCTGAGCGAGACCGCGCAAAGCAGCAGGGTACGCATATAGAGCCGCCCCAGGTCTGCTGCACGCAGGTCCAGATGCGGTGCAATCACCACCCAGGTGATCACCACGTTCAACACGGCATTGATCAGGCGCGAGACGGCGAAGGCCTCCAGGCTCCAGTAAAGTGCGACCAGACCCAGACCCAGCGACAGCACCAGCTGTATCATGCGGGTCACGAACAACAGCCGCACCTTGCCGTAAGGCACCAGGATCTGATCGGGTTGCAACATGCCCGAGATGATCATCTGTGAGGCCAGAAGCCAGGGCAGGATCACGGCAGCCTGGGTCCATTGCGGCCCCAGCATAAGCAGGATCAGCTCATGCGCCAGGACGCCCAGCAACGCATAGACCGGCCAAGTCAGCCCGATGGTGACGCCGATCAGATGTGCCACTTTGCCCCCCAGCGGGCGGCGCTGACGCACGTCTTCGGAGAAGGAAGATAGCACCACGCGGCTCACGGGCATGATGATGGCGTTCCCGATCATGCCGGGCACGCGCACCGCGCGGTCATAAAGACCCGTCGCTGCCGGACCCAGCAGACCGCCTACCAGGAGTTTGGTGCCCTCGCTGCTGGCCTGTGCGGCAATTGAGGCACCGGTCATCCAGCTGCCAAAGCCCAAGAGCAGACGCCAGCTTTCCAGACTGGGGCCCATGCTGAGCGGGCGGCGTTCGGCATAGGCTAAAAACACCGTGCGCAAGACGGCTTCGACCACCAGCCCCCAGACCAGCGCCATGGTGGAAAACCCCATAAACGCAAGGCCGATGGAGGTCAGGACAGAGACGAATTTCGAGGCCAGCGTGATGTGATGCAGCGCCTCAAAGCGCATGTCGCGGCGGATGAGCGCCATCGCGGGCTGTTCAATCGGGAAGATCAGGATGACCAGCACAATCGGCACCAGCACATCCGCCAGCCCCGGCGCGCCAAACCAGCCCTCCAGCGGGTGGCGCAGCGCAAACAAGATCAGCGCGATGACACTGCACAGGACAATCGACATGCCAAAGATCGTGCGGATGGAGCTGTCCTGCAGCACCGGTTCGCGGATGAGGTAATTGGTCAGCCCCATTTCGCGCAGCGCCTGCAGCATCGTGACCAGCGACAGCGCAATGACGAACATGCCGACCTCTGCTGGTGTCAGCAGCCGTGCAATGATCACCATATTGATGATCTTCAGGAGCATCATGCCCCCTTGCTGGCTGAAGGACCAGAAAAACGAACGGCGTATTGTCATCAGGTGGCGGCTTTCAAGAGAAGTCCTGTCGGATCAGGCGCAAGGTGTCTTCCAGCCGGTCAAGCTGGGCGTTGAGCTGGGTCTCATCACTGAGATAGAAGCGTTCTTTTTGCACCGCTTTGAGTTTACGAACGGTAAGGGCGGCCTGGAGTTTATGGGCGGCTTTCACCAGCGGGCTGTGTGGTTTGCGCGCATGCGGATGCGGAGCGGCAGCCTTGGGGGCGTCATCCGGCGCATGAGATGTGGCTCTAACATGGTTTACAGGCTCTGATTTGCCGCGCATCTGACGCAACTTGCGGCGCAGGCTCTGCATTTGCTGGGGCAGGGGGGTGATCTCAAAGTCGAGCCCGATGCTGTCGCCCCAATCGTGCCATTTGAACTGGTTGAAGTTGGCATCCAGCGATACCCCACACCAGGGCACGCGGTAGGCGTCTGCCAGGATCGCCCCATGCATGGATTCCGTGATCACCCGGCTGGCCCCTGCGATGGCACCGATGACTTCTTTGGCATCCCTGCGGGGTGACAGGTAATCGATGCCGGCACGGGCACAGATGTCAGGCCAATCATAATCGGATTTCATGTCGCTGTCCCAATGCGGGATATAGACATCCCGGCCACTGCCGGGCGTGGGCGTGATCATATCAAGCCGTGTGATCAGGGCGGCAGGATCAATGATGCCCGCCTCGGGTGCCAGACCCAGCGCACGCGCTGTGCGCGGCCCCCGCACACAGCGGATGTCCCAGCCTGCGCGGTTGTCTGGAAAGGCCCCGTATCCGATGCCACTGCCCACCACCATATAGCTTGCAGGTGCGGGCATGGACGCGCTCAGCACGGTCCCGACCCCCATCAGCCAATGGGCGTGTTCCCAGTCTCTAAACCCGGGCAAAAGTGCATCCCATAGCCACAGGTTCAAGTCATCTCCAAAGTTTCCGGCGGGTGATTTCCAGTAATAGGGAATCATAAAGGTCGTCCTTTGCTCATGGCGCAGGTACCCAGACGCCCGTGCGGGACATGCCGGATACGCACATTCATGAAGCTGTGCGCCGCATGCCATTCATATCTGGCCTTCCTATGACACATGTTGGACCTTTAGGTGAAGACGGTCCGCTGGACCAGCGTAGGCTTGCCGATGGGAGGCTCTCAGGCAGTTTGCTTGGGACGCATCCATCCGGTCACCTGTTTGCGCAGATCAAGCGCTGGTTTCTCCACCAGATGCCAGGACAGGATTGAGGGGACCAGCACCAGCGGCAGTGACAGGATGATGTTCTGCAAAGGTGTCATCGGCCCCCAGAGCCAGACCGCAAAGCCTTGCAGTGGGAAGGCGTAGATGTAGATGCCGTAGGAATAATCCCCCAGCTTGTTATAGGAGCGCAAGAGCGTGCCTTTGGGGATGTAAGCGGCCCAGAACACCGCATATCCCAGCGCCAGCGTAAAGAGCGGACCATAGACCAGCGTACCCTTGGCAACCCATGCCAAAAGCGCCAGCACCGCAACACCCCAGATCGTCAGCGGCAGATAGCGCCGCCAGATATAGAACGCCGTGCCCACGCCAAAGGGAAACGCCAGGGTGATCAGGGCGTTGATCTTGGAATGCAGGCCCAGATCCACCAGCCGCACCCCGAAATAGAGACTAACATAGGCCACAAACACGGCCACCATGGCCCAGGGGCGCCCCAAAAGGCCCAGCACGCCCAGCACAAAGACCCCGCCATAGCAGAGCACCTCATAGAGCAGCGTCCAAATCGAGCCTTCGATGTCGGTATAGGGCAAGTCTTCGAAGACGCCGGGCAGGTGGTATTGCACCGAGATCAGGGTGATGTTGCGCGCAATGAAGGTCCAGGTCTCGGTGTCGCCGAAATAGGCGGCGGGCGAGAGCGCGGTGACCAGCGGCCCCAACAGCAGCGCCACCGCCAGGATCGACACAATGAGCCCGGGCCAGAGCCGCAAGAACCGCGCCACGAGGAACTGCGTGCGCGAGCGGCCCCGCTCATAGCTTTGCGCGATGAGAAATCCCGAGATCACGAAAAACGCATAGACCGAGATACTGCCGAGCGAGAACCCTGTGAGCGCGTAAAACGGCTGTGGCGTGTCCGGCCCGGAGGCGATGGGATAGGCGTGGCTGACCAGAACAGCCACCGCAGCCACCGCGCGGATCAGGTTGAAATTATTGTCGCGGCTTTGGGCCACATCGTTCAGGCGTACCATAACAGGGGGGCCTTTTTGTCAGCTAACATAAGGGTTTGCGCTGTGCGCGCTTATATGGGAAGACAGCGTTTCATGCAAAAGGAGTTTGACCAGATGGGCAGGTTGCGTCCCTGGGTGGCCTGTGTGCGCGTCAATCGCCACGACAAGGCGTATTTCCTTCACCAATTGGATGGATTTTCCCAGATTGTCCCGCATTTGGTAACATGGGATGACGCCCGCCCCGATGCGGAGCGCCGTGCGATGGCTCAGAATACCACCGCGTTAGAGGCACCTTGGCAGAGCTACTGGCGCTTTCCCGGTGGGCATCGGTTGCTGACAATGGTGCGCCGGGTGCGCGGCAAGCTGATGCGCCGGCCGCTCAGCCCCGGTGCGGCGGAACGGGGTGCACTGCGGCGATTGGCCCAGGATGTACCGCCCGATGTGATCTATGCCCATACTGGTTTTGTGGGTCTGCGCCTGCTGCCACTGGCGCAGCGGCTCGGCGTGCCGTTGGTGGTACATTTCCATGGGCTAGATTTGAATACGCCGGATCCGGTCTATCTGCGCCAGCTGCGCCATGATGTGCAGCATTTCGACCGCATCATTGTGGTGGGGGAATGGATGGTACCGCCGCTGGTGGCCATGGGCTATGACTCCGCGCGCATCGCGCTGGTGCCGATGGGCGCACCGATGGCACATGTGCAGGCAAAAACAGACTCTGTGAAACGGGATCCGGGTCGGACAGGCATTCGTTTCATCGCGGTGGGGCATATGATCCCCTACAAGGGGTTTGACCGGACCCTTGCCGCCTTTGCCCAGCTGGCCGCACGGCACAATGACGTGGAGCTGGTGCTGGTGGGCGATGGCTCAGAGCGCGCCGCGCTGGAGGAGGCCGCCCAAAGCGCAGGCGTCGCAGGGGCGGTTCGCTTTACCGGCACGCTGTCTTCGGATGCGACCTTGGGCGAGATGGCGCAGGCGGATGTGTTGCTGCACCACCCGGTGGATCATCCCGGGGGGCCAGAGGCCTTTGGTGTGGTGATCACCGAAGGCATGGCGTTGGGTCTGCCGGTGGTGGGATCGCGTTGTGGCGGGCTGCCCGATCAGATCATCGACACTGAGACTGGGTTTCTGGTCGATCAGGACGATGTGGCGGGCATGGCGGATGCTATGGCGCGGCTGGCAGAAGACGCTTCGCTGCGCGCGACTTTGGGCACTGCAGGCCAGGCCCGCGCCAAGAGCGCTTTTGACGCGCATGTGCTGGCGCGGCAGGCCGAGGATGTTCTGCTACAGGCAGCAGGCAAGGGCACCCAGCCTTAAACCTCAGCGTAGGGGGCCATGATTTTCTCTGCCCCCAGCTTCATCTTTCCAATAAACTCAAATCCCGCACCGGGCCCCACACACCTACAGATGCGTGATGCCGTGGTCAGTAGTACCCGTAGCCTTGGGTTTCATCGGGGAAACGACAGCTGTTGAGAACCATGCCGAGCACATTGGTATACTTGGCAATCTCTTTTTCGCAGGTGTCGATCTGGCTCGACTTGCTGTCCTCGGCGCGCAGGATCAACAGCGTGCAATCGACGTTCTTCAGGAAGGCACGGGTGTCGTCCCCGGTCAGGAGCGGCGGCAGATCAAAGATCATCAGATCGGGCCGGTAGGCGGCTTCGATCTCGTCGAACTGTTCTGTGGTGGATTTGTCCAGCAGCAGGCTGGTTGGATCAGGGTTTGAGGTGCGCGCCATCGAGATGGCAAGATTGTCACCCACCCGCATCGCCTGACTGTCGAAATCCACCATACCGTCGAGCACGTCGCAGATGTCATGCTGCGGCGTATAGCCCAGGGTATGGGCAACACCAGGCCGGCGCAGGTCGAGGTCAAAGAGCATCGCACTCAGATCCGGCTGGCGCGTCATGCCAAGGGCGAGGTTGCAGGCGACGGTGGTCTTGCCACAGCTGGGCTGCGGCGAGGTGATCGCAAGCCGGGTCCAGCCTTTCTCGCGCATCTGCAACAGCACCTTGGTGCGCAGGATGTCAAAGGAGGTTGCTGCCTGCCCGGCGGTCATGGTGACCACACGGTTGCGGGTCAGCACGCGCTGATCCAGCGTCAACGGCGTCAGCGTAGCCCAGCCGCCATGGGAGCGCGAGCGGTCAGCTTGTGGCGTATCCACGCTGGGCGGAGGGCTGGGCGGCGCGGCTTTCGCCTCGGTATCACGTTTTTCGCGCGCATTCTTGATGGCGTTTTGTAGCTTTTCCATGGGTGCGCTCCGTCAAAGGCCGATTTGCTGCAAGAGCCTGCTGTAGATCAGATCAAGCGGCCGGTAATAGGTATCGATAGCCCAGAGCGCCACCGGCACGGCAACGATCACCGCCAACAGCAAGGTCAGCTTTAACAGCCGCCGGGTCCAGAACTGGCGGCGGGTCTGCATGTAGGGAATGGTCGCCAGGGGTGTGACGCCAAGCGAGGCGGTCAGTTCCACGGGGCGGCGGATGGTACGGTTGAGCATCTCAAGCAGGATAAACAGCGCCGCCATCGCGCCCAGACCCGCACCGACACCGCCCATCGCCACCAGTGGGCGGTTCGGGCTGGAGGGACGGTTGGGCACGCTGGCCTGTTCGATCACGGTGATGCGCTGGCCGCGTGCGGAAAGCTCGATCTGTTCACTGACCTGGGCCTGATCGCGGCGGGCGATGGATTGGTTATACTGCAGCTGTGCGTTGGTGTAATCGCGTTCCAGCGCGTCCAACGCGATGCCATTTGCCGCCGTGCGCTCGATCGAGGCGCGCAGCTCTGTCAGCTCGGACTTGTCGTCGGCCAGGGTTTCCTCGCGCAGCTCGATCTGACTGTCAATTTGCGCCAGTGCGATGTTGAGAATGCTCTCCTGCGAGGTGTCCTCGCCGCCGGAATTGGCACCTGCTTCGGCGGCGACCTCTGCCTCAAGCTGCGAGATCTGGGTCAGCAGCACGCGCACCCGCGGGTTGGTGTCGGAATAGACCAGACGCTGGCTTTCGAGCTGGCCGCGCAACTGCGCCAGACGCCGCTCTGCCGGGGACAGCTGCTGTTCCTCGGCGGCCTGCACGCGTCCGGTCGCTTCATAGACCTGAATGATACGGTTGCGCTGATCCTGCAGACCCGCGATTTCGCGCTCGGAGCGTGAGACGCGTTCCTGCACCAGGCTTTCGCGGTTGAGCCGGTAATCCAGGCTGTCAGGCAGCGCGCCCGCATTGGCGGATTTGAATGCCACGATACGCTCACTCTGCAGGTCCAGCTCGGTGTTGAGCCGATCGACCTCTTGCGTGAAGAACTGCAGCGTGCTTTCGGCGCGGCCTGTACGCAGGCGGGTGTTTTCATTCAGCACCAGTGTCACATAGTCGTTGACCACGGCGGCCACGACCTGCGGATCACCGGCCTTGAATTCGATGGCCATGAGCGTTGCGCGGTTGCGCCCGCTGGAGCGGCGGATCTCGGTCGCGCCCCGCATGCCTTCGACAATCGTATCAGGGCTTGCGCCGCGCGGAAAAACATCGCGGCGGTTGGCAATGTCGATGAGATTGGCACGGGTCATCAGACGGTTTTGAATAACTTCGAGCTGCTCGGCCCCATTGGTTTGCAGCGTGCCAGGCAGATCCGAGATCTGCGGCGCTTCCACCAGCATGCGCGCGGTGGCCATATAGGTGGTGGGCAGCTTGATCGCCAAGGCGACGCCGATGCCTGCACAGACGAGAAACAGGGCCGCCATCACAGGCAGCCGGCGCAGGAACAGGGTCCAGTAGAATTTCAGATCAAAGGTCATTCTGCAGCATTTCCGTGCTTGTCGATGCGGTTGGTCAGATAGAGCGGCTCCACATTGGAGACGCGGGGCTTGTGCGGGCCAGTATCATGAAGGTCAGTATCGTGAAGAGGTTTGACCTTTTGTGGTCCTGGGCTTTGCGGGTGCGGATTTTGCGGACGCGGTACCTGGGGGTGGGCGACCTGCACGGCGGGTTCCGCCGGGGGTGCCTCGCGGGCCATGGTGCGCGGCGGATCATCAGGCGGCGGCGGGCGGTCTGCGCTCTGTGCTGCGTTCTTGAGGCTGTCTTCTTGAGTGGGGCGATGCGTCTTGATCAGCAAGCCATCGCGCAACAGTTCCTTGATCGTGGTCAGCCCGACCTGCTTGCGCCCGGCACTGGCCGCATAGACGAGACCCAGATCGCACAGCTTGTTCACAATGCGTGGGATGCCGTCTGATTGCTCAAAGATCATCTTGATCGCCTGCGGGCTGAATTCACTGCCGGTGCCACCCACATAGGTGAGCCGGTGATGGATATAGTCGCGGGTGGTGCGCTGGTCCATCGGATCAATGTGGTAGGTGGCGGAGACCCGCTGAGCAAACTGGCGCAGCTCGGGCCGCGAGATCATATCGCGCAGTTCCGGCTGGCCGACCAGCACCAGCTGCAACAGTTCATCCTTGCCGGCGTTGATGTTGGTGAGCATCCGCAGCTCTTCCAAAAGCTCCACCGGCAGGTTCTGCGCTTCATCAATGACCAGCACGATGCGCCGGCCCTGGCTGTATTCCTCAATCAGGAAATCCTGGAACTCCTGAAACAGGGCAACGTAATCGGCACCGGGATTGACCCGTACATCGAGCGCATTCAAGACCCAGCGCATCAGATCGCCGCGCCCCCCCTGGGCGTTGGAAATCAGCCCGACGACCACGTCGTCTTCCAGCGTGTAAAGAAGCGCCTGTACCAGCGTGGTTTTGCCGGTCCCAACCTCGCCCGTTACCACGGTAAGCGGCGCACGGGTCATCAAACCATATTCAAGGATCGCGAAGGCGCGTGAATGGGCGGGGGACCAGAACAGAAAGCTGGGGTCAGGCAGCAGCGTAAAAGGCCGCTCCGAGAACCCAAAGACATCGTTATATAGGTCAATGCTCACTGCTTCATATACCCGCAATCGTACTCGCTTAAATCATCCGGCGCTTACGTCACCCGGTGCATGCGTCATATTGCACCTGCAGAAATTTTACACGCCTTGAAACCTGACAATGATGTCATTTCTAAGGCGAAAGTCCAGCAGCGCCCTGTCTGGCTTGGTCTGTGTCCCTTGATACGCGATTCGCACGTATGATGAGGTATCGCGTCAATGTTTCCAAAATAGCAACAGAGTGACCTATTGGGATCCCTTTATCTTTTAGGCAAAATTGGGGCGCAATTTTAGGTTGCAGAATCGCCATGGCAGCGTCAGATTTGCTGGCCAAATCGCCACATATTTGGGCTTTTCTGTGGAAATTAACCAGTGTTTTCAAAGATGCGTTTTTCCCCTTTGATAAAAAACTGACTAAACGTTAAACAAAAGGCCATGGGTTGGGGGCGTGGATCTTCTGGGGAGAACAGCGCTGTCCTATATCGTATCGAGTAAGGCATTTTTTTGTCTGGTTACAACGTTTTGACAAACCGGCACTTTCCCCTGTGCCGAATTTTAGGAGCTGGCTTTACTGCCGGGATGCTGCTGTGACTTTACATTTTTCTAATCTCAACGATCTGACGGAGGCTGCGCCTTCTGCTCAGGACGTGGCTGCCCGCGCTGCAACGCGGCGTGGCTTTTACCGGAACGGGGTCAAACGCGCCTTTGATGTGCTGTTGATCCTACTTGCTTTGCCTTTCGCATTGCCGCTGATTGCCGTGATGGCGCTGCTGGTGGCACGCGATGGTGGTTCACCTTTCTACACGCAAACCCGCATCGGTCAGGATGGCCGCCGTTTCAAGATGTGGAAGCTGCGCACCATGGTGCCTAATGCGCACCAGTATCTGACCAACTATCTGAACGTTCATCCCGAAGCGCGCGCGGAATGGGACAAGTCCCAAAAGCTCAAGAACGATCCACGGATCACACCATTGGGCCGCATCCTGCGCAAATCCTCTATCGATGAGCTGCCACAGCTGTGGAATGTGCTGAACGGCACCATGTCTTTGGTTGGGCCACGCCCGATGATGGTCAGCCAGCAGGCGATGTATACCGGAAGCGGCTATTATAACCTGCGCCCCGGCATTACCGGTTTGTGGCAGGTCTCTGACCGCAACGAAGGCGATTTCACCGGCCGCGTCATGTATGACGATGCCTATGACGATCAGATCTCGCTTCGGACGGATATCAAGGTGCTGTGGCGGACCGTTGGCGTCATGCTGCGCTGCACTGGATACTAAGGCTGCACAACTAAAGCAGCCGTGAACGCATCGGGCCCCTGGGGCGCATTCTGCTCAATGCAGGCTGCGCCCCAAGGGTCCTGCGCCTAAAACGCACCACTTAAAGAATTTTAAAAACCGGCCTTTAGGCAGTCATTTTTAAGACAGAATTATCGGGCCATCCTTATGGGTGGCCACGCGTCACTTTATAATCATCGTATTAAAACGCCCTTCAGAATATAGTGATTTGGCAGATCACGATGATCTGGCTAAGACCTGGGCGGGGACATTGAGGAGAGGGAATTTAGTCGTGCAACATCGGTTTGCTTTCAAACTTGTCGCCACACTGGCGCTCATCGGCACCCTTGCGGCCTGCGAAAATTCCGAGGACCGCGCAGAGCGGTACTTTCAAAGCGGGCTGAGCCTGCTGGAAGAAGGTGATGTCGAACGCGCACTCATTGAGTTTCGCAATGTCTTCAACCTCAACAGCGCCCACCGCGATGCGCGCCAGACCTATGCGCGCGTCTCGCGCGAACAGGGCGACACCCGCGAAGCCTACGGCCAGTACCTGCGCCTGATCGAACAATACCCGGATGACCTTGAAGGTCGCGTGGCGCTGGCGGAAATGTCCTTTGCCGGGCAGGACTGGGAAGAATTTGAGCGCCACACCACCGCCGCGGTGGAGCTGAGCGCAGAAGATGAAAAAGTACAGACGCTTTCCGTGCTGCGCGACTACCGCGCCGCAGCCATTGCCGAGGATGAGGGCGCGCGCCAGGCTGCCTTCCAGCGGGCGCTGGAGCTGAGCAAGACCCAGACCGACAGCGCGCTGTTGCAGGAGATCGAGATCGACGGCCATGTGCGCAACACCGCCTACTCTGATGCGCTGGACGCCATCGAGCGCGCATTGGCACAACGCCCCGAGACCCGCACGCTTTACAACACACGCCTGTCGCTCCTGGCCCGGCTCGAGGACAACGAAGCGCTGGAGACCCAGCTGCGCGACATGGTCACACGCTTTCCCGAAGATGACGCGATCAAACAGACGTTGATCCGTTTTTACATGTCCCGCGAGGAGCCGGACAAGGCCGAGAACTTCCTGCGCGAAATCTCGGACCCCAATGCCGAGGACACCGGGCTTTATATGTCACTGCTGCAGTTCATCGGGCAGCTGCGCGGGCCTGAGGCGATGATGGAAGAGCTGGACCGGGTGATCCCGGAAGTGGATGATCCGTCCGTCTATCAGGCGATGCGCGCCGGTATGGTGTTTCAGCAAGGTGATCGCGATGAGGGCATCGCCAATATGGAAGCCATTCTGGAAGGCAAGGAAAGCTCTGAGCAGACCCGCCGCGTCAAGGTGAGCCTGGCGCAGATGCTGCTGCAGACCGGTAATGAAGTGGGCGCGCGGCGCCTGATCGAAGAAGTGCTGGCCGAGGACACCACCCAGGTGGATGCCCTGCGCATGCGGGCCGCCTGGCAGATTGAAGGTGATGACACCGCAAGTGCGATTGCCACCCTGCGCACCGCTCTTGATCAATCGCCGCAGGACGTGCGCTCCATGACCTTGATGAGCCAGGCCTACTTACGTGCCGGCAACCGGAACCTGGCGCGGGATTTCCTGTCGCTGGCGGTGGATGCCTCGGGTCAGGCCCCGGCGGAATCCGTACGCTACGCCCGGTTCCTGGCTGACGAAGAACGTTATGCGCCCGCAGAGCAGATCCTGATCGCCAGCCTGCGCTCGGCACGCAACGATCCTGCCGTGCTGACCGAATTGGGCCGCACCTATCTGCTGATGAACGATCTGCCCCGTCTGCGGCAGGTGATCGACACGCTGAAAGGGCTGGGCACATCGACCGCAGATCAGGTCGCCGCCGGGCTTGAGGCGAGCCTCATTGAACGCGAGAACGGCACTGAAGCAGCGATCGATTTCCTGCAGGACGCGTCGAAGGATTGGGACAACACGCTGACTGCGACAACGGCTGTGATCCGTGCGCGGTTGATCAGCGGTGATCTGACCGGGGCGCTTGCCACGGCGGCTAAGGCGCTGGCCGAAGCTCCTGAGGATCCAGACCGGCGCTATATGATGGCCGCCACGCAGGGTGCCACCGGCAATTTCATTGCCGCAGAAGCCTCGTACCGCGCACTGGTGGAGGAATTCCCCGACCGGCCGCGCATCTGGCTGGAGCTGATCCGCACGTTGGGCGCGCAAGGCAAGACCGATCAGGTGCCTGCCTTGCTTGAGGCCGGGCTGGATGCCAACCCTGGCGCGCCTGATCTGCTGTGGGTCCGGGCAGGCAATCTGGAGCGCGCCGGTGACATCGAGGGCGCGATTGCGATCTATGAAGAGATGTATGCCGAGAACTCGAATTCGGTGGTGATCAGCAACAACCTGGCAAGTCTGATGGCAACACACCGCGATGATGCGGAGAGCCTTACCCGGGCCGCCGCCGTTGCCGCCCGTCTGCGCGACACCGAAGTGCCCGCGTTCCAGGATACCTGGGGATGGATTGCCTTCCGTCAGGGCCGGGCTGAAGAGGCGCTGGCGCCGCTTGAATCCGCCGCAGCAGGCCTGCCGCGTGACCCGCTGGTGCAGTACCATCTGGGTCGCACCTATGAGGCGCTGTCGCGTGCCGATGAGGCGATTGCACAGTTTGTCAAAGCGGTTGAACTGGCCGGACCCGACAGCACGCTGCCCCAGATCGCCGATGCGCGTCAGCGGATCAGTGAGCTGCGCAATGCGCCTGAAACCGCACCAGCGACGGAATAAGGCGTCCTGCCTGTAACCTGAGGCATCATGTATCGCCGGTATCCCGAGAACGCCGCAGGCGGGGCGGGGTATTGGCGGTTCAAGTTTAAGGCAGAGGGCGCTAGGCTCCCCCCTGCCGATCTCAAACTTTTGGCCTAAAGCCACCTGGCATGCCCCTCCACCACACAACAAAGAGGGCCGTGTCGCGATAGGCACAATGTGAAAAAAACCGGGCATCAGGCACACAAACTCTTTTATCATGCCCGGTGAGCGGGCATTGACATAAACAACGGCCCTGCCGCGCCCTGCCTGCGCGCCTATTGTGGGCCCCAACGCGTGAGGATGACATGAGAGTATTTTTTCTAGCACTCTGGGCTGTTCTGCTGGCCGGTGTTGCGCTGGCCCAAAGCGATTATGTGGTGCGCTCGGGAGATACCCTGCGGATTGAAGTGCTGGAAGATGCCTCGCTCAACCGCTCTGTGATCGTGCTTCCCGACGGGCGCTTCAGCTTTCCTTTTGCCGGCACCGTGCGCGCCGGAGGCCGTACGCTGAGCCAGATCGAGACATCCATCGGCAATGCCATCGCCTCAAACTTTGCCGCACCGCCAAATGTCTTTGTCGCCATTCAGCAGCTGCGTCCGACACCCGCGCCCACAGCGGTAGAGATCGCGCGCGCCAATGCCGCCGCCCGACGTGGTCTGTTGCCTGAAACCGGGCCGACGATTTCTGTCTTCCTGCTGGGTGAGGTGAACACCCCTGGGCCCCAGGATGTGCCGCCCGGCACCACGTTCTTGCAGGCGCTGTCGCGCTCTGGCGGGTTTTCGAACTTTGCCGCCCTCAAGCGGATCCAGGTCCGCCGTACTGATGCGAGCACCGGCGCGCAATCGCTGTTTGTGATCAACTACCGCGATCTGTCACGCGGGTCCGAACTGACCGGCAACATTGCTTTGCAGGAAGGGGACGTGATCCTGGTGCCGCAACGACGGCTCTTCGAGTAGCGTCATGAAGGGCAGGGGGCCTTTTCAGCGACATAACGTCAAGAAACGCAAGACCCAAAGACCCGGCGTATGGTTCGCAGGGGGCGCAAGCCTCGGTGCCGGTACGCTGGTGTTTGGTATTGTCTCCATCGCCTCTGCCCAGGCCATTGAACCAGGCGGCCGGTCACTGGATCTGACGCTGGGCCAGTCGTTTCAATACAGTGACAACATCGATCTGATTGCCAATCCCGAAGGTGAGACCCTGCGCTCCAGCACCAGCTTTGGGTTGGAGTATGCCGATATCACCCGCAACCAGTCCCTGCGGCTGAGCCTGCGCGGTGTCTATGAGGTCGATGACGAGAACGACGAAGTCAGCGATCCCTTTGCTGAGTTGTCTTATGCGCTGGAAGGGTCAAACACCCGGCTGGCCTTTTCCGCCAATTTCCGCCGCACCGACCTTGATGATGCCTTTGTGCCGCTTGAGCTTTTGCCGGTCGGTTTTGATCCGGTGAACACACCGGTGAACGAGATTGTGCGCATTGAAGCCGGGATCCGCACCGACCGTTACTATGAGGTTGGGTTTGAGACTGGCATGCGCTCAAACATCGGTTTCAAACTGGACCTGTCCCAGCAAGACCGCGGCTTTTCCGACGTGTCGCTGGTCGATCTGGTCAGCCCGACGGATCTGGCCGACAGCCGGGTGCGCCGGGTGGATGCATTGACCACGTTCCGCATTGATCCTGCCGTCACCGCCACCATCTTTGCCGATGCGCGTGAGTATAAGGCCGATGACGTCGAACAGGTGGAACGCACCGACACCAACTTTGGCATCGGAGCCAGCTTTGGCGTCTCGCCCTCAACCACGCTGGATGTGGCACTGGGTCAGCGCAAGATTGAGCGTACCCGCGATGGCGTCCTGCGCGAGGCCGATGGTGTGACACTTGAGGCCGATCTGGACCGCGCCTTGCCCAATGGGTCAATCGGCGTTGATTTCATCTCTGCGCCAACGCTCAACGGCCGCGACAACACCCTGCGCGTCAACCGCGCCATGGAGCTGACGCGCAACCGGCAGCTTTCCTATGGCATCGGGGTCAGCAACACGGCCGATCTGGGCTCAGAGCCGCTCTTTAGTCTCGCCTATGTGCAGCCGTTGAAGCGGGGCCGCTTTGGCGTCACCCTCAACCAGGAAACCCGCACCGAGGAAAACAGCGATGAGGCAGTGGTCCTGACCAGCGTGACGGCGAATTACGCGCTGGCGCTGTCGCCCAATGTGAACTGGTCGGTGCGCGCAGGCGTCAATGACATCGCGGCACGCAGCACCACCGGATCAGACCGGCGCGGCATCAGCCTGCGCACCGATCTGGTGGGGCGGATCAACAATGTCTCAAGCTGGTCTTTGGGCGGCACCCTGGGTGACACCCGCGTCTCAGACAACGTCGATGAGGCCCGCGAGCGGCGCTTTGGCGTCCAGATGGCCTATCGCCGCGAAATGACGCGCGACTGGAACATGGTGGCGCAGTATCAGCATTTCACCATTCTCGATGATGATGAAGACGACCGGCGGTCGAACACCATCTCACTGGGATTGGAGCGGACGTTCAGCTTCCGGCCCTAAGGGGGATCTGACAGATACCGCAGGTCTGACAAAAATCTGACCAAAAGCCATTATAGACACTGCCAGACGGGCAGTGCTTCAGGCATCAAACAATCGTTATGGCCGCCTAATCCGGCTCGCGCAGAGGGATGAATTCTGGTATGAGCACCCATATTGGGTTATCGGCATAGATTAGCGTTTTAGAGGTTTCCATTATGGATGCGATTCAGAGAAAACCGGCGTCATTGTTTCTAGACTACAAGATCAACCCCACCGGGCTGATCTGGTTTCTGGTATTGTCCCTGGCATCGATCCCGGTGTTCTGGCTGGGCTTTGAAAGCCTGATCCGCGCCTGGGGCACCCCTGAATACAGCCACGGGCCGCTCATTCCGCTGATCTCGCTCTATCTTTTCCTGCGCGAGCTGCGTCAGGCGCCGCCCGTAGACGAAGCCGCCCCCAAGAAACGCTGGCCCGGTCTGGTGGTCATCGCCTTTGGTCTGGCTCTGGCAATCCTGGGCAATATGGTGCGCATCCCCGATATCGTGACCTATGCCTATATCATCTGGGTGGGTGGCGTCGTGCTGACCATCTTTGGCTGGGAGCGCGGCAAGAAACACCAGCTGCCTGTGCTGCACCTGATCTTCATGCTGCCCTTGCCGAACTTCATCTACTGGAAGCTGACGATTGTCCTGCAAGGCATCTCATCCGAGATTGGCGTCTGGATGGTGCAACTGGCCGGCATTCCCGTTTTCCTGGATGGCAACATCATTGATCTTGGGGTCTATAAGCTACAGGTGGCAGAGGCCTGTTCGGGTCTGCGCTATCTCTTCCCGATCCTGAGCTTTTCCTATCTCTTCTCGATCCTCTATCGCGGTCCGATCTGGCACAAGGCTGTGCTTTTGCTGGCCGCGGCCCCCCTGACGGTCTTGATGAACTCTTTCCGCATTGGGATGATCGGCATTTTGGTGAATTCCTATGGCATCGGCCATGCGGATGGGTTCCTGCATTGGTTTGAGGGCTGGGTGATCTTTGGCACCTGCATTGCGATCCTCTTTCTGATGGCCATCGCCCTGCAACGCCTGACACCCAATCCGCTGCCCCTGGCCGAGGCGATTGACCTCGACTTCAACGGCTTTGGCGGCATCATGGCGCGCATTCTGGACATCAAGCCGGCGCGGATGATCACCGCCGCCGCGGTGTTGAGCATCGCGGTCACCGCAACCTTTATGACCGTCAAGGCCCCAGAGCCCGACCCTATTGAACGCGAGAGCTTTCAGCTTTTCCCACGCTCCTTGGGTGACTGGCAGGGCCGTCAATTCCAGCTGGATGCAGATGTAGAGCGGGTGCTGGGCGCGGATGACTACATCAACGCCACCTATTTCTCCCCCGGTCAGCCCGAGACGGTGAACTTCTTCTCTGCCTTCTATCACAAACAGACCGAAGGATCGGGCATCCACTCGCCCGAGGTCTGCCTGCCTGTCGGTGGCTGGGAGATCTTTACCTTCGAGACCCATGAAGTGAACATGCCAGACAGCATCTATGGCACCTTTGAGCTCAACCGTGCGGTAATCCAGAAGGGTCTCGACAAGCAGATGGTCTATTACTGGTTCGAACAGCGCGGCCGGCGCATGACCAACGACTTCTCCGCCAAGATGACCGTGCTTTATGACGGCTTTACCATGGGCCGCTCGGACGGGGCCATCGTGCGCTTTACCACCGCCATCGGGCGCAATGAGACAGAGGCCGACGCCGAGGCGCGCATCGAGGCGCTGATGGCAGAGGCGTTGCCGCGCCTGCCTCGGTTCATCCCTGACGGTCCCGGCGACACCGCGCGCTGAATGCGGCCCGAATGACGCAAGGTCGGCGGACGTGACGGGGATCTGGACGCAGATCAGATCCCAATGGTTCTTGTCGACCCTGCTGGTGTGTTGCGTAGGCATTGAGCTGACCTTGCTGGCCTCGGACTATGGGCTGCTGTCTCAGGGGCGTCTGCGCGTGTTGGCCTATGAATACTGCGGGTTCTGGAAGGGGCTCCTGGGCACCTGGCGACCCAATTACGCCGCCCAACCCTATGCGATGTTTGGCACCTATGCGTTCCTGCATGCAGGCCCTGTGCATCTGATTGTGAACATGATCACCCTGTGGTCGCTGGGCCGGATCGTGCGCGACCGTGTGGGCACCGGCGGTCTGATGCTGCTCTATGCAGGGTCGGCCTTGGGGGGGGCCGGGGGCTTTGCGCTTTTGGGCACGAACCTGGCACCCATGGTCGGGGCGTCAGGCGCGCTCTTTGGTCTGGTGGGCGGGCTTTTGGCCTGGAACTATGTGGACCGTTACACGTTCACCGAAGGGCTTTGGCCGGTGGCACAGGCAGCGGCCCTGCTGATCGCACTGAACCTGGTAATGTGGTGGGCGATGGACGGCCAGATGGCCTGGCAGACCCACTTGGGCGGCTTTATCGCGGGCTGGATCCTGGCCCTGCTGATTGATCCGAGGGGACGGGCGGCGGTTTAAGACCTCAGAGGCGGCTGTGAGCCCTTTTTGCTAGAAGCTGCGCTGAGCGCGAATGGCGGCTTACCGACCTGTATTGTGTCGGAACGGCTGGTGTACTCTTGAGGATGAACGATTTCTAGAAACTGGAGATTAAAGTTGCCTGATCTTACCGACGAAGAACTGATGCAAAAAATCAATAGGGCTATGCAATTTCATCAATCCACGACGGTGGATATGAACGGATCGTTTGCGATTATGGCTCATGGATTTGCTCTCGTTCAAGAACAGTCTAAACGGCCCGATATGAGGAAGCAGTCCATGAACACCGGCAACATGATGTCGGGAGCGATGATTGTGTACCTTTTCGCCATGTGGGACCAGTTCTTTGAATTGGATGATATTCAAAAATATTTTGAGGAAGACGAGAAGCAGGTTTTCTATGCGTTCAAGCATTTGAGGCACGTTTTCGCGCATAACATTTTTGGAGAGCGTAAGGGGAACAAGGCGGGGCAAGACAGAATGAGCCATGCGGACAAACTAGATGCCATCATGGCGTCTGAGGCCGCATACACAAGCATTCGATGTACCAATGATCGGGTCGTGTTAACGTTTCCAGATGCGTTCTTAGATTGTCAGAATTTTCTGGCAAAGATGGCTTTGTTGTTAGGCTGCGGTAGGTTTTCCACGATAGGTGCGGGCAAGCCGATAAGGACGGTACCACCTTTGTCAGATCAAGACCGAACTTAGAGACTATCGCATCCGATACTGCCCGCTAATGCTTCGATTGCGGACACTAAGATCGTGCGCGCCTATGTCAGCAAAGTCCCGCAAAGCCGACCTTCACAACAATGAAATACGCCCCTGTAGCGTTTTCGAAAACGGCTTTAAAACCCAAGCGCACAATCCTCCCCCGGCGGCAGGCGCATCTCGATCAGGCGCGTTGACGTCAGCGGCCAGAAGCCGTCATCCGTGATTAGGGTCACGCCCAGATCACCGCCCGCTTCTTGCCACACCCCCAAACCTTCGGCATTGCCCAGATGCGCAGGCGGCGAGACGTACAAAAGGTCGTCACGCCAGGCCGCAGGGCCGCCCGACAGGCGCCGCACGCGAAAGGTAAAGCCAGAGGCCACCGCATAGCGCCGCGCCACCACATAAAGACAACCATCAGGCCCC